>CANFED010000123.1 GCA_947445995.1 Oxalobacteraceae bacterium
AGCCTGCAGACCGAGATCGATCCGGCGATTTTCGCGATCGGAGATTGCGCCAGTTGCCAGTGGCCGGAAAAAAACACGACGGTACCGCCGCGTGCGCAAGCCGCGCACCAGCAAGCCACTTTTCTGGTCCGTGCACTGCGCTTGCAGCTTGACGGCAAGCCGCTGCCGGTTTTCCGCTTTCTCGATCACGGGTCGCTGGTGTCGCTCGGGCGCTTCAGTGCGGTCGGCAATCTGATGGGCAAGCTGACCGGTAAAACCTTGCTGGTCGAAGGTTTGGTGGCGCGTCTGCTCTACGCCGCCCTGTATCGCTCGCACCGGATGGCGCTGCTCGGACCCTTGCGGATGCTCTTGGATATGCTGGCGCAATGGCTGCGCGGCAAGACGGTGCCGCGCATCAAATTGCACTGAAGAGCAAAGGCAGTGACGTCAGCGCGGTGCTGATTGGTCTGTCCGCACCTTGCCATGAGAAACTTCTAGACGCTATCTGGTTCGCTGTGGTTCGCACCTTCATGCAGCATGACATTCGCCGTATTCTGGAACCACGATGACGGGAATTGCACGTCATCCGATGTCCACATCACGCATCTTGCGAACAGGATCGCCTCGCAATCGAGTATGACGCGGTTTATGATTGGTAACCAACTCGACACATCCATGCACTTTCTGTAATGCGCTGTCGTCGAATTCCAGATGTACACCATTGGAGAAAAATCATGACAAAGATTTTTAACGCGGCGTGGATTCAGTGGATACGCACCAACGTAGAGGCTGGTCGGGACAAAGACGGCATCTTCAAGATCCTGTTGGACGAGGGCTACGCTTACGAGGACATTCGCTTACAGATGAACTACGCACCTGCGGTGTCAACTGAGCGTTTGGTGAACCCCTTTGCCCAAGCCCGCATGGCAGCTCGGACCACTACGCGCGGGGCGACTCTGGACATCAGCAAGGTCTTCATGCCCAATGCGAAGCGCTCGGAGACTGACAAGGCGGAGCTTTACACCATTGAAAATTTTCTCAATGAAGCTGAATGTGACAGCGTGATTGCGCTGATCCGCGCACAGAACCAGCCTTCCACGCTGTCCAGCTACGAAGCGGACGCCAGTTTTCGCACCAGCCGCACTTGCAATCTGCGTGGCCTCGGCGGCGCGGCGATGCAGGCCATTGATGACCGGATTTGCAAGATGCTTGGTGTAGACCCCAGCTATTCGGAAGGCATCCAGGGCCAGTACTACGAGGTGGGTCAGCAGTTCAAGGCACACACTGACTACTTCGAAGCGAACGAGATAGGCCGTTATGGCGGTCAGATGGGGCAGCGTACCTTCACCTTCATGATCTACCTGAACACGGTGGAAGAGGGGGGTGAGACCGAGTTCGTGCGTTTAGGCATAAAGTTCAAGCCACGCCGTGGCATGGCAGTGGTGTGGAGCAGTCTGCATGGCGACGGCAGCCCCAATGAAGACACCCTGCACCACGCCCACCCGGTGATCAAAGGCTACAAGGCGATCATTACCAAGTGGTTTCGTTCGTTTAGCGCACGCCAGCCTGCGCCGCCGATGCACAGCAAGGAGGCCAACGAGTTCATTCCAAACTACACAGCCATCGGGTTCCAAAAGTTTCGTCTTCCCGGCCCATTGTTCGAAAAGATCCAAAAGTTTTACCGAGAGAATCAGCTTGCCCAATATGACGAGCACGTGCAGGGCGGCTTCATCTTTAACGCGGCCAATCGCAACCAGCCGAGTAGCACGGTGGTGGAATTGTCAGATGCGCTGCGCCAGGAAATTCACGACACCATGAAGCCGTTGATGGAGGCGTGGTGCGGCAAGACGCTGGAGCCCACCTTCGTGTATGGCATTCGTATTTACAAGGACAAGGCGGTGCTCAAGCCCCACCGTGACCGCCTGGAGACCCACATCATTAGCGCGATCCTCAATGTTGACCAGGTGGTACGCGAAGATTGGCCCTTGGTGATTGAGGACAACAGCTACCGCGAGCACCATGTGCTGCTTAAACCGGGTGATATGGTGTTCTACGAAGGCGCCCGCCTTCAGCACGGGCGACCGATAGCATTTGAAGGCACTGAATTTGCCAATATCTTTTGTCACTTCAAGCCCAGCGACTACGTTGTACAGAGATGAACCAGCGCTGCTTCAGAAAAACCGCTGCCGCCATTTGCTGGCCTCTTGGCTTAGGGCCGTAGGCACGTCCGCAGTATGACCGGGCTGAAGGCCGAACTTGTTCTCCGGCCGTCAGAAAGGGACGCATGCAAAAAAGAACGCTCCGCAGGACGGAGCGGTTTTTTAGCGCAATGCCGAGTAAGCCGTCGGTACCAGAAACTGGTTCTCGATCCGTTCGACGATGATCGCTTCGGCTTCGGTGGCAGCGCGCTGGGCCAGCCAGTCGGGATCGCTGGCAAAGGCATTCCACTTGGTTTCGCGTTCGGCCAGGCTGTCCCATTGCAGCATGTAGGTCAGCGTCTGATTGCTCTGGCCGACCAAGGTGGTCCAGAAACCAACCTGGCGAATGCCGTATTTTTCCCAGAAACCAAGGGTGATGGTCTGGAAGCGATGGTTCAGCGCTGGCAGTCTGCCGGGCGCGCAATGATAGGTGCGCATTTCGTGGATCATGGGATTCCTTGTTGGTTGATGGCTGCAATCAGCCTTGTTGCGTAGCGAAGAATCGCATCATTTCGCGCGTCGCGTGCGGACCGCGCGCATCGGTGTAAGTCCCTTTGCTGCTACCACCCGACCAGGCATGACCAGCGCCGTGAATCAGCCACTGCTCGGCCAGCGGCGAGCCGTCGCGTTTCTGGTGTTGCGTGCGGGTGTAGGCATGACCACCCGGCACACGGCCGTTCTCGGTGGTCGATGGATCTTCGCCACGGACATGCTGTTCGATCAGTTGCTCGCCATTGCGCGGATGGACGGTCTTGTCGTGGTCGCCGTGGAACACGATGATGGGCCGCGTGCCGCTGGGCAGTGATTGTGCCGAGCGGGTTTCGTTCATGCCGCTGCGCATCGCCTGCATCGCTGACATCAGGTCGGTGGCAGCCGCGTACGGCAGACCCGAATGGATGCCAACGGCGGCATACAGCTCCGGATAGGTGCTGCCCATGATGGCTGCCATCGCACCGCCGGCCGATAGCCCTGCGACATACACCTGCTTCGGCAGCACCTTGTAATCGGCCATGACCTTGCGCGTCATGTCGGCGATGATCGATGGCTCACCTTGCTCGCGCTGCTGGTCGATGGCGTTGAACCAGTTCCAGCATTGCGAGCCGTTGGCCGATTTTGCCTGCGCCGGATACAGCACGAAGCAGGGCGTGCGTTCGGCTTGCGCATTCATTTCGGTACCGGCGGCAAAGTCGTCCGGATTTTGCGTGCAACCGTGCAGCATCACCACCAGCGGCAGCGCCTGTCCGGTGTAGGCAGCAGGGACATACAGCTTGTATTGACGGGTGCCGGCGGCATTGCTCAGCGAGCCGGGAAGGAACTGGCCGCGCTCGTCGGTGGCCGGTGCCGGTGCTTGTGCCGGAGTAGCCGCCGGTTGCCGCACGCCAAAGCGCTCCAGCAAGTCGGCCACGAAGGCCGGGATGTCAGGTGCTGGTGCACCCTGCGGCGTCGGCGGCAATTCCCGTCCTGCCGGAGGTGGATTGATATCCTTCATGACAGGACGGTCGGACGTCGGTGCCGCGCCGGGCAAGCTGCGCTGCAGCACGCTTCGGATCAGGTTGGCAGCGATGCCTTTCGGGCCCGACTGCAGCAGGCGACCGGCCTTGCGCATCAGGTCTTGCATGTCATTGTTCAGTTTCATGGTTGTCCTTCACTGTAATAGGGATGAATACAGGGTGAAAACGTCAGTGGATGCGGTCAGCCAGCGCGCGCTTGACTTCCTCGCTGGCATGCAGCGCACCCAGTACGACGATCGATTCGATCACGGCGAGTGCCAGCTCGACACTGACATCGCTGGCAATACTGGCCAGTCCGAGGATCTGGATCTGCAGTTTCTGACCGGCCAGCTGTGCGGCTTCAAGGTCGCTGCGGGAATAATGATGCAGGCCGAGCACCATGCTCTTGCGGGCGACCGTTTGGCGCACGATATCGGCATGCGTGCCGAGCTGGTTGCGGATGGCGGTGCGGATCAGGTCGGTACGGTTCGAGTAAAACCCTTCCTGTACGAGCAGATCGATCTGACCCAGATCAATCAGGCCAAGGTTGATCGTGATTTTTTCGCTTTCGGCGATTTTCGGTATCGCTTTGGCAAGGGTGCCGGGCTTGCGCATACGGTGTTCCTTTCGAGTAATTTCTTGGGTGCGGCATCTGATTGGATTCCACTTGCCATCTGTGTGGATGGAATTATAGGCGGATGACGTCATTCGTCAACCCACGGTGCATTTTTTCGCGGTACGGCGAATGGCTGGCGGCATGCCGATGCCAGTCGGTTTGGTCGGACGTAGTACCTTGGTCCAATAGCGTTGTCGCTGTGGTTCGTTACTATGATGCCAATTAATTAACGTAATTCTTTCGGAGCTCATCATGGCCACTTCAGCAAACACCTCCGTCAAACCCGTTCCCGCCGGGAACAAGGCCGGTGCCATCGGCATCGTCAAGCTGGCCATTGGTGAAGTCACGGCAACCGATCAGAATGGCGTCCAGCGTGTCTTGCATGAGGGCGATCAGGTCAGTGCCAATGAAGTGATCCAGACTTCCGCGAACGGCGCGGTTGATATCCAGTTCGCAAACAATACCCACCTTGATCTCGGGCGCGATTCCCAGATTGCGCTGGACAACAGTGTTTTTGATCCGCGCCAGGCCGCCACCGAGCAAGGTGATATTGCGGCGATCCAGGCCGCGATTGCCGCCGGTGCCGACCCGACCACGCTGGTACCACCAACGGCAGCCGGTGCAGGGGCGGCCGATGAAGGCGGTAGCAGTTTCGTGGTCGTGGACCAGAACGCCGCACGGGGCAATGTCACGAGCGGTTTCGATACGTCTGGCGGCTTCGTCGCGCCACCCGTCCCGCTGGTGAACGGCGGCTTGCTGCCGGTGGCAGCAGTGGCTGCCTTACCACCTGAGACGCCGCCGGAGCCGCCACCGGTGACGCCGCCAGTAGCGGCCACGCCGCCGCTCAGCGCAAATGACGCCATCATCACCAATGAAGATACTGCCGTCAGCGGCACGGTAGCCGCCAACGATACGCCCGGATCTGCAGGCGGCAACGTCTGGAGCATCAATACGGTCGCCAGTCATGGCGAGGTGGCTTTCAATCCGGACGGGACTTACACCTATACGCCGGTCGCCAATTACAACGGACCGGATAGCTTTAGCTATAACCTGACCGATGCGAACGGCAATGTTAGTTCGGCCACCGTGGCCGTGACGGTCAATCCGGTCAACGATGCGCCGGTGGCTGCACCGGACAGTTACACGACTGCCGAAGATACCCGGCTGGTTGGTACCACCGTCCTGGCCAACGACACCGATGTCGAGGGTAATCCACTGACGGCAGCCCTGGTCACGCAGGCCGAACATGGCATCGTCGTGATGAACGCCGACGGCACGTTCACCTACACCCCGAACCCGAACTACAACGGCCCGGACAGCTTCACGTACCACGCCAATGACGGTACCGCCGACAGCAATGTCGCCACCGTCAGTATCAACGTCATCCCTGGCATCATCCCCGTCAACGTTGCGCCGGTGGCCGAGCCGGACAGCTACACGACCGCCGAAGATACCCGGCTGGTTGGTACCACCGTCCTGGCCAATGACACCGATGCCGAGGGTAATCCACTGACGGCAGCCCTGGTCGCGCAGGCCGAACATGGCATTGTCGTGATGAACGCCGATGGCACGTTCACCTACACCCCGAACCCGAACTACAACGGTCCGGACAGCTTCACGTACCAGGCCAATGACGGCACTGCCGACAGCAATATCGCCACCGTCAGCATCAACGTCACTCCGGTCAACGATCCGCCGGTGGCAGCCAATGATCGTTTCGGTACCGGACAAAACCTGGTACTGAACAATGGCACTTCGGTACTTGCCAACGACACCGATGTCGACGGCAATACGCTCACTGCCAGGCTGGTTGGCCCGGCTCAACATGGTCTTGTTGCACTCAATGCGGATGGCACGTTCACCTATACGCCCACCAAGGGTTACCACGGTACCGACAGCTTCACGTATCAGGCCAATGATGGTTCCGCCAACAGCAACACCGCCACCGTGACCATCGACGTCAATGCCAGTCCAGTCGGCACCAAGGAACAGTACGGTGTGATCCAGAGCGGCACGCTGTCAGTGTCGGCAGCCAACGGTGTACTGGCCAACGACACTGATGTTGATTCCACGTCACTGACGGCAGTGCTGCTGCGCACCGCTTTGCACGGATCGTTGACGCTCAATCCGGATGGCTCGTTTATCTACGTGCCGAATCCCGGCTACAGCGGCGCTGACAGCTACACCTATCAACCGAGCGATGGCATCACGCTTGGTGATCGCGTCCTGGTCTCACTGTTCATTGATCCGCTGCCGCACCAAGGCATCGAACCGACGATCCTGTCGTCCTTCACCGATTTCAATAATGGCAGCGCCGGCGGCTGGGTCGCCCACAATACCGTGACCGGAACCACCGGTACGGTGGAGATCAACACGGAATCAACCTATGGCGGTCCGTCGACGACCAACCGGGTGCTGGAAGTCGAATCGACGTCAGGCATCAATTCGCTGCAACAATCCTTTGATACCCACAAGGGCACCGTTTATCACGTCGATGTCGATTTCTCGACACGCGTAACGGCAGGCGCTGCTGGCGACAACAGCACGCTGCAGATGCTGGTCAATGGCACGGTCATCGGTGCAATGCCGGGAGGCAGTAGTTTTGCGACCGCGCACCATACTTTTTCATTTGCCGGTAGCGGTGGCAGCGATCTTGTCGAATTCCGTGCGCTTGATGGCAAGGTCGATACCCTTGGCGGACTGATCGACAATATCCGGCTGAGCCAAACAGCCAGCGCCTATCAGGATCATGCCGCCTTGCTGCAGCCATTCACCAGCGTTTTCAGTGATGTGACCGATCAGGGTGCCAGCCACGTGATCCGCCTGAGCGGGATGCTGGCAGGTACCACCGTAACCGACGGGACTGTCGGCCACACGTTTCTTGCCACGGCCATCGGGCAGACTGTTGATATTTTTAATCCTGACCATGCCAGCAGTGCCAACTGGAACCTCAACACGATCTCGGTCACTGCGCCGCAAAATTATGTCGGAGGTATGCAGTTGACTGCGACGGAAAGTACGACCTCCGGTGTGCCCACCGCTACCCACGATTTCGCGCTCACTTACGGTTCCACCACCTTCGCCGGTACGACGGGTGTCGATATCATCCACGGCACCACGGCCAACGACATCATCAGTGGTGGCCCCGGCGACGATATACTCAGCGGTAGCCTGGGCATCAATACCTTTGTCTACAGGAGCGGTGACCTGGCCGCCGGCACGGGGGGCGACCACATCCTCGATTTCAAGGTGGGCACGGCAACGACCGCCGGGGATGTGCTCGATATCAGCGATCTGCTGTCAGGGCATGGCATCAGCCAGAGCACGTTCATCGGGAATGAAGCCAGCTACCTGCAGGTCACCAGCAGCGGCGGCGTGACGTCGATTCAGTTCGATGCGGGTGCCGGAACGGCAGCTTCCTCGCCGGTGCCGCTGGCCACGCTCGATGGTGTTGGTCCCGGCCTGACACTCAACACGCTGCTTGATCATGGTCAGATCCATGCTGCCTGAGCCTGTCAGTCCCTCCGAAGACCAGGGCAGCGCGCTGCTGCACGCCGACCTGATCGCCGGGGCCAGCGTACCGATGCCGCTGTCGCAGGTGGCATCGGTGTCGGTTGCGGCACCATTGGCGGGTATCGAGGCATTGCAATTTGCCGACCTGCTCGACAGCGGCAGTCCCGGTTTGTCTGTTGCCGGCGGATTCATCCTGTTCGAGCAGCAGGGCAGCGCCGGCAGCATGCATGCGCGCGTCATGCTTGAGGGGGCGGATCACCATCAACTGTTCGACGTCGGCACGCTCGCGTGTGGCCCCGACCTCAACAGCCTGCTCGGGCTGATCGTGCCGGATGGTGCCTCCAGCTGACTGCAGCAGCCAGGTCGGAGCATCTGGCGGAAAATTTAACAATTTGATTTTTCCATGCACATGGAAAACTTCCGAGTTCGATGGAGTCATCCGGATGCCACACCTAGTTTCATTCGGGGATCAAATGTGGTTTGCATGTGGCCCTTATTTGACTCATCTATACCTGCGTCATTTCCATTAAAAATAACTTCTGCTATATTCAGTGTCGAATTGACAATTTAGTGTCGATTCGCCTGACGTTTTTACTCTTGGAAAGGGAGCTTCTCATGTCTGCTCGCGCGCGTATTTCATTTTCATTGACCGTCATTGCTGCCGGTTTTCTGTTGACCGGTCCGGTCTCTGGTCAGTCATTGAAGGCAGCCGTCGAACAGACGTTGCAAACCAATCCCGATGTGCTGGCCGATGCCAACCGGCGTCTGTCGACCGATGAGGCGCTCAAGGCGGCAAAAGGCGGCTACCTGCCCAAGGTTGACCTCGGAGTCGGCATTGGGCGCGAGTGGAGCGATAACTCGACAACCCGCTTTAACGGCGGCACCTCGCTGCTGACCCGCAATGAAGGCTCGCTCACCTTGAACCAGATGCTGTTCGATGGTTACCAGGTCAAAAGTGAAGTCGATCGCAATCAGGCACGGGTGGTGTCGTCCGCCGAGAAGCTCAGCGGTACGGCCGAGCAAACCGCCTTGCGTGTCATCGAAGCGTATCTCGAAGTGCTGCGCAACCGCGATCTGGTCGTGCTGACCACCGCCAATGCCGATGTCCACTTGCGTACCTTCGATCAGATCAAGATCCGCAGCGACAGTGGCGTCGGGCGCAAGGCCGACCTCGAACAGATCAGCGCGCGCCAGGGCCTTGCCAAGGCCAACCTGACTTCGTCCGAAGCCAACCTGCGTGATGCCGAAATCAACTTCCTGCGGGTCGTCGGGCGTGCCCCGGTCAATCTCGACAAGGTTGACGGACCGCCAGCCAGTCTGATCCCCGCGTCACTGGAAGCGGCGCTGACCAAGGCGATCGACAATCATCCGACACTCAAGTCGGCGCGGGCCGATTTCGACGCCGCCAATGCACAGATCGCCGGTGCCAAGTCAACCATGTCGCCGCGCCTCGATCTGCAACTCGGTACCACCATCAATCGGGACATCGATGGCGTGCCGGGTCGCAACGACGCCCGTTTTGCGATGCTGCGCCTGCGCTGGAATCTGTTTAACGGCGGCTCGGATACGGCGCGGGTCAATGAAACCGTCGCCTTGTCCGGTGAAGCACGCGAAATCATGAATCGCACCTACCGTCAGGTCGACCAGAGCACGCGCCTGTCCTGGAATGCGCTGACGTCGGCGCAACTGCGCATGCCGTCGCTGCGTCAGCATGCCGAATCCAGCGCACTGACCCGCGACGCCTACACCAAGCAATTCAGTATCGGGCAGCGGACCTTGCTCGATATGCTGGACTCGGAAAACGAGACCTTCACGGCAGCCTCGAATTACGTCAACGGACAGTATCTGGAAGTCTTTGCCAAGTACCGCGTGCTGGCTGACATGGGCCAATTACTGGATGCATTAGGCGTCGCCAAGCGTCCTGAGAGTATGCTGGCAACTTCGATGTCGAATCCCACCGCAAAGAACTAGTTCCGGGCTGGCCGCACGCGCCGTTCCGGGGCAGGGACAGCGCTTTTTTATGACAGGGCAGCTTGATGCAGTCACGCGGCGCATCCACGATGGTGGTGACGGGATTGAGAACGGTTTGGCCGCCGCGCCGGTGTCCCGCTGGTTTTTTTTATCCGGACTTTGCGGTGCTGTCCGATGCCTGAGCCGGTCCTGGCTTCAGGTCGTCTGCGCCTGCTTGCCTGTCAGGGCCTGCTGCTGCTGGCGGTGCTGTGCATGGATATTGCCAGCGTCCGCTCGGTCGAGTCGGACATCGTGTTGCCGACGCGCGTGCTGGCCGCCGCCGAACTCAAGTACGGCGCGGGTGCGCGCCAGCGCCTAGTCGCCTGGCAGCAACTGGTCAGCGGCGCGCATGGCCGTCCCGAAACCGACAAACTCAAGCTGGTCAATGATTTCTTTAATACGATACCGTTCGTGTCCGATCTGGAGCACTGGGGCCAGGAAGATTACTGGGCGACACCGACCGAAAT
>CANFED010000124.1 GCA_947445995.1 Oxalobacteraceae bacterium
ACCAGTTCCTGCAAGGTCTGCGCCATCGTCGCTTGCTGTGCCGCCTGTCCGGTATGCATCGCGGCGATCTTGCCGAGGTCGTCGGCGTTGGTCGGGGCGACGAACATCGAGCGGGCACGGGCGAATTCCGACAGGTGCGCGGCCAGGCCGCTGGTGGCTTCGCTCTGGCCATTCATCGCGGTGATCCAGCGTTTCTGGTCCTTGCCGAAGACCACCGATTCGATGCGCGCCGTCCAGACCCGCATCGTCATCGCATCCACATGGATGCCGTTGCTCTCGGTGCGCACCGTGCTGGAAAAATCATTGCCGAGCCGGTTGCGTGCGGTCGTGTACTGGCCGGCCAGTTCCAGCCAGATGACTTCCGAGACGAAGTCGAAGCGACCCCAGAGTTTTTCCGATGAGCGGAAACAGAAACGGCCAACGGAAAAGGCGACGAAGGCAAAGGTCAGAGTCGCGCTGATCGACGGTTCGACGCCGCCGGCTTCGAAGCGCTGTACGAACAGCAGCAGCGCGATCGCGCCGGCACACAGCATCGACAAGCCATACAGGTTCAGGATCACCAGCCAGCGGCTGCGCGCACCGGCAAGCGCAGCAGACAGCGACAGCGCGGAGAGTACTTCGGCGGGCATCGGCTGCGTTTCCTCGACGATCTCGCCAGTGAAGCTGCCGGTGGCGGTCGAGGAATCGACGACCGGATCGATGCGGGCATAGCGGCGGTTGGGAATTTTTTCTATCCATTTCTGCTGCATCACGCGATCGAATTCATTGATGATCTGAGCCGGATGGGTGTTGATGTTCAGACTCAGGACTTCGCAAGTCATGGTGGTGGCGGGCGGTGCCGTGAGCTGACGGATCAGTGCGATGAAGAACAGCGCCACCGAACCGAGCGTCGCCAGCAGCAGGAACAGCGCCTGCCAGTGCAGTGTCAGCCAGCTCAGTTCAGGCAAGCTGCGCGCAAAAAAGGCGATGACCACCGGGCCGAGCAGGGCGGCGACCACCAGTGCAATCACGCCGGATTCATTGACACGGGCTTGCTGCTCGATGGTCATCGGTCGCAGCACCAGCCACGCCGCGAAGGCAAAGTAAAACACGCCGACCCACTGCGCCGTTTGCGGCTGCGAAAAGCCCAACCATGCGACCAGCAGCGAGACCAGCGTCAGCGCGATGACCAGGCCATTCCTGAATTGCGCCTGTGCCAGTCGCTGTACCGGCAGCGGTGCCAGGATCAGGCGCGGGAAGCGGTCATAGAGCAAGCCATTGAGCGCGCCCGCCGGTTCCGGGAAGCTGAGCGCGCCACGGCGCAAGTCTCCCTGGACGGCATCGATTTGCGGTGATTTTCCGGTCATGCCATGTTGCAGTTCCGGTGCCAGTCCCACCGGTAGCGCACGACCAAAGAAAAAACGCAGCCGCGTCATCCCGGTGGCGGCGCAGCGAATGCCATAGCCGACGAGCAGAATGCCGGCAACCAGCGGCACGGCAAACTTGATGTTGAGGCCATTGAGATTGCTGCGCGCCGCCAGCAGCGCCAGCACGCCGCAGGCCAGATAGAAAACGCTGGCGATGAACTGGAACAGGTTTTCTATGCGGTAGGGATTGGGCAGTTCCAGTCGCTGGCTCTCGGAACTATAGTCATAAGCCATCGGCTCGCCATGTCAAGTTGGTAGGTTCCAATATTAGATCAATAGGCGCGTTTGTCCGACTTGATTTCTTGCAAAATCATCGTGGCAATTTCTTCGATTGACTTGGCGGTCGATGACATCCATCGGATACCTTCTCGCCGCATCATCGCTTCGGCTTCGTTGATCTCGTAGCGGCAATTTTCGATCGCGGCATATTTGCTGCCGGGACGCCGTTCGTTACGCACTTCCGACAGACGGTCCGGCGCAATCGACAAGCCAAAAATCTTGGCCTTGTACGGCAGCAAACCGCTTGGCAGTTTGCCGCGTTCGAAGTCTTCCGGGATCAGCGGATAGTTGGCTGCCTTGATGCCGTATTGCATGGCCAGATACAGCGTGGTCGGCGTCTTGCCGGACCGCGAGACGCCGACCAGGATCACGTCGGCCATGGCCAGGTTCTTGTGCGACTGACCATCGTCATGCGCCAGCGAAAAATTGATCGCCTCGATGCGGTTCTTGTAATCGTCGGAGTCGGCAATGTTGTGGCTGCGTCCTACCGTGTGGGTCGATTTCACACCAAGCTCCAGTTCCAGCGGCTTGACGAACGTCTGGATCAGGTCCATCACCATGCCATTGGATTGGACGATGATTTTTGACAGCTCGGACTTGATCAGCGTGGAAAAGATGATGGGGCGTTTTCCCTCGGTCTTGAAAGCGTCGTTGATCCGCTGCGCGGCGGCATGGGCCTTCTCGACGGTATCGATGAAGGGCATCCTGATCTGGCGAAACCGCAGGTCGAACTGGGTCAGTACCGCATGACCGAAAGTTTCTGCGGTAATCCCGGTGCCATCGGAGACAAAAAAGACGGTGCGATCGATTGTGCTGAGCTGATGGGGCGTGAGATCGGGTGAGTTCATGGTTATTTGAGTGCGAGAAAATCAGGTTGCTGACGTCAAATCCGATGGCAGCGGGTAAAATGGCCGCCAAACTTGTCACCGGTTGGCCGACAGAAAAAAAGCAAAGTGTAAAGGCCAACGCGACGCACGTGCAGATTTCTTATCATCAAGTAGAGGTTGTTATGACTAACGCAGCAAAAACCGGAGCAACTGCAGACGCGAGTTACGTCGTTTCTTTCGAAAATTTGCGCATGACGGATGTGGATTCCGTCGGTGGAAAAAACTCGTCATTGGGTGAAATGATTAGCCAGCTTGCTGGCGCTGGCGTCCGGGTTCCGGGTGGCTTTGCCACGACGGCACAGGCCTTCCGCGATTTTCTTTCCTTCAGCGACAACGGTGGCGCACCACTGGCTCAACGTATTGCCGATCGCCTGGTCGATCTGGATATCGATGACGTCCGTGCGCTGGCACAAGCGGGTACCGAGATCCGTTCATGGATCGTCGAGACACCATTCCAGCCGCGTCTGCAAGCCGAGATCGACACGTTCTACCAGCAACTCGTGGCAGACTCCACCAGCGAAATGTCGTTCGCCGTGCGCTCGTCGGCTACCGCCGAAGACTTGCCGGATGCGTCGTTCGCCGGTCAGCAGGAAACCTACCTCAACGTGGTCGGCATCGACAACGTACTCGAAGCGATGAAGCATGTGTTCGCGTCGCTGTACAACGATCGCGCGATTTCGTATCGCGTGCACAAGGGTTTTACCCACGCAGAAGTGGCCTTGTCGGCCGGCGTGCAGCGCATGGTGCGCTCCGACCTCGGTGCTGCCGGCGTGATGTTTACGCTCGACACCGAATCCGGTTTCCGTGACGTGGTGTTCATCACGTCAAGCTACGGTCTCGGCGAAACGGTCGTGCAGGGCGCGGTCAATCCGGACGAATTCTATGTCCACAAGCCAATGCTGGAAATGGGCAAGCTGCCTATCATCCGCCGCAACATCGGCTCAAAACTGATCAAGATGGAATTTACCGGTGAAGCCAAAGCCGGCCGCTCGGTCAAGACGGTCGATGTACCGATCGAAATGCGTAACCGCTATTCGCTGGACGACAACGAGATCGTCGAGCTGTCGAAGTACGCGGTCATCATCGAAAAACACTACGGCCGCCCGATGGATATCGAGTGGGGCAAAGATGGTCGCGACGGCAAACTGTACATCCTGCAAGCGCGTCCGGAGACCGTCAAGTCACAGCAAAAAGCCACCGACGCCCAACAGCGTTTCAAGCTCAAGGGCAGCAGCACCGTGCTGGTCCACGGTCGTGCGATTGGCCAGAAAATTGGTGCCGGTCCGGTCCGCGTGATTCACGATGCCGCCGACATGGAACGCGTCCAGCCGGGCGACGTGCTGGTCGCCGACATGACCGATCCTAACTGGGAGCCGGTCATGAAGCGCGCTGCTGCCATCGTCACCAATCGTGGTGGCCGCACCTGTCATGCCGCGATTATCGCGCGTGAACTGGGTGTGCCTGCCGTCGTCGGTTGCGGTGATGCCACTGAAATCCTCAAGGACGGTACCTTCGTCACTGTCTCATGTGCCGAAGGCGACGAAGGCAAGATCTATGATGGCTTGCTCGAAACCGAAATCACCGAAGTGCTGCGCGGCGAACTGCCGAAACTGCCACTGAAGATCATGATGAACGTCGGCAATCCGCAGCTGGCATTCGACTTCCAGTCGATCCCGAACAATGGTGTTGGCCTGGCGCGTCTTGAGTTCATCATCAATAACAACATCGGCGTGCATCCGAAAGCCATTCTCGAATATCCGAACATCGATGCTGACCTGAAGAAGGCCGTCGAGTCCGTCGCGCGTGGTCATGCTTCGCCGAAAGCGTTTTATGTCGACAAGCTGGCCGAAGGCATGGCAACGATTGCTGCTGCGTTCTGGCCAAAGCCAGTGATCGTGCGCTTGTCCGACTTCAAGTCGAACGAGTACAAGAAGCTGATCGGCGGATCGCGTTACGAGCCGGACGAAGAAAACCCGATGCTCGGTTTCCGTGGCGCGGCACGTTACTTGTCGGCCGACTTTGCCGAGTCGTTCGAGATGGAATGTCTGGCCATGAAGCGCGTGCGTAACGACATGGGTCTGACCAACGTCGAAATCATGGTGCCGTTCGTGCGGACGCTCGGCCAAGCTGAAAAAGTCGTCAACCTGCTCGGCAAGAATGGCCTCAAGCGCGGTGAAAACGGTTTGCGCCTGATCATGATGTGCGAAGTGCCATCGAACGCGATTCTGGCGGAGCAGTTCCTCGAATTCTTCGACGGCTTCTCGATTGGTTCGAACGATCTGACCCAGCTGACGCTCGGTCTGGATCGTGACTCCGGCATGGAATTGCTGGCGGCCGATTTTGACGAACGTGATCCTGCGGTGCGTGCGCTGCTGTCGAAAGCGATTGCCGCTTGTCGCGCAGCCGGCAAGTACATCGGCATTTGCGGTCAGGGTCCATCGGACCATCCTGATTTCGCCGAATGGCTGATGCTGGAAGGCATTGAGTCGATTTCGCTCAATCCTGATTCGGTCATCGATACCTGGCAAAAACTGGCGGCGCTGAACAAGCCGGTCTAAAAAGCGAAGTCACTGTCACAATAAAGCATCTACCGATTCTGGGAAATGCCTCAATATGACTAGCAACCCCGGAGCACTCGCGGCTACCGGGGATTTTTTTTGGGGAGAAACAATCATGGCGCAATGGATGATTTGGATGGCTGTCGCTGGAGTTTTGGTGACCCTTGAGATATTTTCCGGTACGTTTTATTTGCTGATGATTGCCGTCGGTGCGGGTGCCGGTGCCATTGCCGCGTATGCGGGTCTGGACACGCCGATGCAATTTCTGGTGGCTGGCGTTGTGGGTGTCGGAGCGACGATTGCGCTTAACCGCAGCAAACTGGGCAAAGGCAGTCGCGTTGTTGCCGCGCGCGACCCGAACATCAATCTCGACGTCGGACAAATGATCACGATCGACCTGTGGCAGCATCCTGTTGGTGGTCGTGCGACCGCGCGGGCACGTTATCGCGGCGCGCTATGGGATGTCGAATACATCGGTGCCGGCGTCGCTCAGGCCGGCGTACACGAGATCAGTGAAATTCGCGGCAGTTGTCTGCTCGTCGTACTGCCTTCGCAAAAAAATCATTCTCAAGCACTTTCACAACCAAAGAGGTAATCCATGGAATTCAGTTTTGGCAGCGTCTCCCTGATCCTTTTTATCCTGGCGGTGGTCTTCGTGATGAAGACCATCAACATCGTTCCGCAGCAGCATGCGCTGGTCATCGAACGACTCGGCCGGTATCACACGACGCTTGCGCCGGGCTTGCATATCGTGATCCCGTTCATCGACCGGGTGGCCTACAAGCACATCCTGAAAGAGATCCCGCTTGATGTGCCACCACAGGTCTGCATCACCAAGGACAATACCCAGTTGCAGGTCGACGGCGTGCTGTATTTTCAGGTGACCGATCCCAAGCTGGCGTCGTACGGTTCGTCGAATTACCTTCTTGCGATTACCCAGCTGGCGCAAACCACGCTGCGTTCGGTGATCGGCAAGATGGAGCTCGACAAGACCTTCGAGGAGCGCGAACAGATCAATATCGCCATCGTCAATGCGATTGATGAATCGGCCGCGAACTGGGGCGTGAAAGTCATGCGTTACGAGATCAAGGATTTGACGCCACCGAAAGAAATCTTGCTGGCGATGCAGGCGCAAATTACGGCCGAGCGTGAGAAGCGGGCCTTGATCGCTGCATCCGAAGGTCGCAAGCAAGAGCAGATCAATATCGCCAATGGTGAACGCGAAGCGCAAATTGCGAAGTCGGAAGGCGAGAAGCAGGCCTCGATCAATCGGGCTGTCGGTCAGGCCGCTGCCATTGTTGCGTTGGCCGAAGCCAATGCCGACGCGTTACGCAAAACCTCGGCGGCGATCCTGGAACCAGGTGGTTCCGATGCGGTGAACTTGCGGGTGGCAGAGCAGTATGTGGCGGCGTTCTCGCAATTGGCCAAGACGAACAATTCGATCATTGTGCCGGCCAACCTTAGCGATATCAGTGGTCTGATTGCGGGGGCCATGCAGGTGGTGAAATCGCAGCAGAAGAGTTGATGTCTTCGGTTTCAGGTGGCTGAGTCGGGGCATTCGGTGCAATAACCGAAGGGCATTGCACCGACCGAGTTCGCGACATCAACCTATCGCCGATGCGTCTTCATCGCCTGTGCGACTTCGCGCTGACCATCACGGTCCCGCTCGGTGGCACGTTTGTCGTGCTGCTTCTTGCCTTTGGCAAGTCCGATTTCCAGCTTGATGCGCCCGCCGATGTAATGCAGGTTGATTGGCACCAGCGTGTAGCCGGAGCGTTCGACCTTGACGATCATCTTCTTGATTTCGGCGGCATGCAGCAGGCACTTGCGGGTGCGTGTCGCTTCCGGGTGGACGTGCGTCGATGTCGAGGTCAGGGCACTGATGTGTGCGCCGAACAGGAATACTTCGTTACCGCGTACGATCACGTACGCTTCCTTGAGCTGAACACGGCCGGCACGAATCGATTTGGCCTCCCAGCCTTGCAGCGAGAGTCCGGCTTCGAAGCGCTCTTCGACAAAGTAATCGTGGAATGCTTTTCTGTTATCAACTATGGTCATGAGGTAAAGATCGATGCGGTCGGTTAGAATTTCGGACTATTGAATTTATCAAACGGATCAAACAATGGCAGTCGTTCACAAATCCGTGTTGCTGGGCTACAGCGCCGAACAAATGTTCGCACTGGTAGACAAGGTCGAAGACTATCCCATATTTCTGCCGTGGTGTGGTGGCGTTGAAGTGCGCTCGCGCGAAGACAACAAGCTTACCGCGACCATGAGCATCAATTATCGCGGCATCCGGCAAACCTTTACCACCGAAAATACCAACCAGCCACCTTTCCTGATGACGATGAAACTGGTCGATGGCCCGTTCAAATTGCTCGATGGCACCTGGGCCTTCAAGCCGTTGCGCAGCGATGCCTGCAAGATCGATTTCGAGCTGCACTACGAGTTTTCAAACCGGCTGGTCGAAGGCATCATCGGGCCGGTCTTCCATATCATTGCCAACAGTTTTGTCGATTCATTCTGCAAGCGTGCCGAGGTGGTCTATGGCTGAGTTGCGGATGCCGGTGCAGGTCTGCTATGCCACGCCTGCCGAGCAACGGCTGGTGTCGCTCGATGTTCCTGTTGGCACGACCATCGCCGAGGCGGTGCGCGTGGCGATGCCGGATATCGATCTCGACCAGCATCGGGTCGGCATTTTCAGCAAACTCAAAACGCCGCTGACGGTGTTGCACGAGCATGATCGCGTCGAGCTGTACCGGCCGCTGCTCGCTGATCCCAAGGAAGCAAGGCGCAAGCGGGCCAAGTCCCGCTGAGCACGTCAGCGACAATCGCTGACTACTTTGCGGACATTGCGGATTTCGCTCTCACGCTGTTCATCATTCATTGTGTAGCGCTCGCCGTTCTTGTCGGTGCTGCTGATGCGCATGCCATCTTCGAGGCTGCGCTGATACGCCCTGGCTCTCCCGCAATTGGCGGTTTTGTCCGCTGCTGCCGCTTTCTCGTCGGCCGCTTTCTTGTCGCTCTCGGCTTGTTCCATGCGGCGTTTCTGGAAATCTGCATTACGCTCCGCCGTGGTCAATGGTGCCGACGCAGAATTCGTAACGGGACTCGCGGGAGCTTTGTCGGTGTCCGTGCGCCGCTCTGACGAGGGCTCTTTCAGGATATCTTTGCGCGCTACCGATGCCGGTGGTGGTTTGTCAGAAAATTGCTTGCCACCTTTGGCATCGAGCCACACGTACTGGGCTGAAACGGACCCCGACATCAGCAGGGTAGCGATGACGGCCAGGGACTTCAGCGAGAGCAGGTTCATGGTTTTCCTCTTGTTGATTTCGATTAACTGATGGTCACGATTTCGCCATGCTTTGGCATGGCTGTCAATGTGTTGGGAGTCGCTTGTTGATGCGCGGTATTGAAACAACGACTTCGAGAGGGATGTCTGTATAATTCTGTTTTGCGCCAATAGGAAATACTATGCGTCTTCTTCAAAAGGCACTCACATTCGATGATGTGCTGCTCGTCCCGGCCTACTCAAACATCCTTCCCAAAGACACAGTGCTGCAGACGCGCTTGTCCCGCAATATCATGCTCAACATTCCATTGCTCTCCGCAGCGATGGACACCGTGACCGAATCCCGTCTGGCAATTGCGATGGCGCAAGAAGGCGGTATCGGCATCATTCACAAGAATCTGACGCCGCGCGAGCAGGCTCGTGAAGTCTCTCGGGTCAAGCGTTTCGAATCCGGCGTGGTGCGTGACCCGATCACGATCCCGCCGAACATGAAGATACGCGATGTCATCTCGTTGTCGGCGCAGCACGGGATCAGCGGATTTCCGGTAGTCGAAGGCAAGATGGTCATCGGTATCATCACCAACCGCGACCTGCGTTTCGAAGAAGAACTCGATGCAGAAGTGCGCGCCAAAATGACCGTGCGCGAAAAGCTGGTCTTCGTCAAGGACGGTGCCGAACTGTCCGAAGCCAAGCGGCTGATGAACAAGCACCGGCTCGAGCGCGTGCTGGTGGTCAACGATGACTTCGAATTGCGCGGCCTGATCACTGTCAAGGATATCCAGAAATCGACCGAACATCCGTTCGCCTGCAAGGATGAGCACGGCAAATTGCGCGTTGGCGCAGCCGTCGGTGTTGGTGCCGACAATGACGAGCGCATCGAGTTGCTCGCTGCTGCCGGCGTCGATGTGGTTGTCGTGGATACCGCACATGGCCATTCGCAAGGTGTGCTCGATCGCGTCAAATGGGTCAAGACCAATTTCCCGCACATCGACGTCATCGGCGGCAATATCGCCACGGCAGCGGCGGCAAAAGCGTTGGCCGACTACGGTGCCGACGGCGTCAAGGTAGGTATCGGTCCGGGTTCGATCTGCACCACCCGCATCGTTGCCGGTGTCGGTGTACCGCAGATTTCGGCGATCTCGAATGTTGCCCAGGCACTCAAGGGCACTGGCATTCCATGTATCGCCGATGGCGGCATCCGCTTTTCGGGCGACATCTCCAAAGCGCTGGCGGCAGGCGCTTCCAGCGTCATGATGGGCAGCATGTTCGCCGGTACCGAAGAAGCACCGGGCGAAGTGATCCTGTTTCAGGGACGCAGCTACAAGTCGTATCGCGGCATGGGCAGTCTGGCGGCGATGGCCGATGGTTCGGCGGACCGGTATTTCCAGGACGCTGGCAGCGGCAACGACAAGTTCGTTCCCGAGGGTATCGAAGGCCGTGTCGCCTACAAGGGCAGCGTGCTGGCCATCCTGTATCAGCTGGTTGGCGGTGTGCGTTCATCGATGGGTTATTGCGGTTGCGCGACCATCGAAGAGTTGCGCGAAAAAGCAGAGTTTGTCGAAATCACCTCGGCCGGCATGCGCGAGTCGCATGTTCATGATGTCCAGATCACCAAGGAAGCGCCGAACTATCGCGCCGAGTAACTGACCACTGTCGTTGATCGTTGTTGTCGTCCGGCAGGGCTGGCGGATTCCCGTGCAGCCCTGCTGACGTTTTATTGATACGTATTTTTTAAATCGACCAAGCCATGCATTCCAAAATTCTGATCCTCGATTTCGGTTCCCAGGTAACCCAGCTGATCGCGCGTCGCGTGCGGGACGCCGGCGTGTTTTCTGAAGTCTTTCCGTA
>CANFED010000125.1 GCA_947445995.1 Oxalobacteraceae bacterium
AGTTGCAGGCCATTGCCCAGCTGTCGGCCGGCACCGAGATCGATGTCCTCAAGGCGCTGCTGCTGTTGCAGGAACTGGCCGGCATCGAGTTGCCGCTGCTCGGATTGCACGCTGCGCTGGCCGGCACCGGCCAGAGTTTTGCGGCCGCGCTGCATGCGCAGATCGCGCAGTTGCGCGCCATCGAAACCGATGCGCTCAAGCGCGAAAAAGAATCCGCGTCGCGCAAGGCCAATCTGGCCGAAGGCGGTGCCGATTATCCGGCCTCGACACGCCATGCCCTGAAAACCTTCCGCGAAGAACTCGGTGCAGCCCGTGCGCAAGTGCTGTGCGACCTGATCGAACCGCTGTCGCTGCAATGGCAACCGGCCATCGAAGGCTATCTGGGCGGTGCGCGTTTCAATCTGGTCGTCGATCAGGAATGGGAAGCGCGCGCGATTGAATTCGTGCGTCACCGCAAACTGCGCGCCAGCGTGATCCAGGGCAGCCTGTGCCTCAAGCACATGCGGCCGGACCGCACGCCGGCCGATTCGATCATCCATGAATTGCGCGCCGAGCATCCGATCGCCGACGCCTATCTGCACGAGCAGTTCGGGCAAGTCGTCAAGGTCGCCGATGCCCAAGCGCTGCGCCAGGTGGCGCGCGGCCTGACGCAGGACGGCAAGGGTAGTGGCGGTCGCACGATGTTTGCTGCCGATGCCGAACAGCTGGTGTTCGGTCAGGAAGCCAAGCGGCTGGCGCGCGAGCGGGCAGGTCAGGACCATGTCGACGCCGAAGCCGCGCTCGATCAGGTGCGCGCCGAGCTGCGTGATTTTCAGGGAGCGCTGGCATTGATGGTGCCGCTGCAGCGGGTCTCGCTGGCGGCGATGGCCGAGCTTGACAGCGCAGTGCGCAGCACCGATGTCTTGCGTCAGGATCTGGCGCGCATTGATCTGAGCGAAGTGAGCAAACTGGAAGACGAAGTCGACGTGCTGCAACTGGAATTGCGCCACCTTGACGAGCGCAAGAGCAGTTGCGACAAACAGATCGGTGGCCTCGAACGGACCTTGCAGGCACATCAGCTGACCATCAACAAGCTCGCGCTCGGCATGGAGCCAAAGCAGGAACGGGCCGATCAGGATCGCGCGGCGCTGCGTGATTTGTGTATCGCCAATGGCAGCCTGTCGCTGACGGCGCTGGCCGATGCGGTCGCGCTGGAAGCCGCGTCCGGGACGCTCACGCCGAACGAAGCGGCGGCGCGCATGAAGCAGCACGAGCTGCGCACCTGGCGCTTGCATGGCGACATGCGCGATGCACTGGGCGACTACCATGCCCATGCGCGACCGGATGAACGCTTCGATGTGAGTGAACAGGCCGATGAGCGCGAAGGGGATTTTGGCCGGCTGTATGCCCGCATCGTCGCGCTGTCTGCGCAGGTGCGCGAACAGCTGTTGCGCCAGCAGGAGATCGGGCTGGTCCGCAATCTCGATCAGCTGCGCACCGCCGAGGCGTCGTTCAACGATGTCTTCACCAAGCAGTTCTGCTACGAAATCCGCAATGCCGTCGATACCGGCGTGCGTACTCTCAAGACGCTCAACAGCGAACTCGACAAGCTCAAGTTCGGCACCGACACGTTCCGCATCGACTGGTCGGAATGGGTGCCGGAATTCAAGGAGTACTACGATTTTTTCAGTGCCACTGCCGAGCTGTCGGAGCAGCAGGAGTCATTAGGCCTGTTCGACGAGACGCCGCTCAGTGACGCCAATTGCGCGGTGCGCGACCGCTTGCTGGCGTTGCTGCTGTCGGACGAAGGCGAGCGCGCACTGAATCAATTGCAGCGCGTCGCCGACTACCGCAATTACCGTCGCTATGAAATTTTCAAGGAGTCCGAGTCCGGCTCGCAGGTCCGCCTGTCCGAATGGGGCACCGGTTCCGGTGGTCAGCTCGAAACCCCGGCCTACATCATCCACGCGGCGGTGGTGACCAACCGGCTGCGGCATTTCGACAAGGGTAGCAATCTGAAACTGCTGGTCAATGACGAATCGTTCTCGAAGATGGACGAGGGCAGGGCGCGCGATGTCCTGAAATTCTTGCGCGACAATCTCGGCATGCAGTTGATTTGTGCGCTACCGACCAAGCATGCCGGTGCAATCAAGCCGGAGTTTTCGCGTGAGTGGAGTTTTAGCCGGACCGAAGCCGAGGATAACGGCGAGGTGGGATTTGTCTCCGAAGCCGACGAGCGTGAATTGCGCACCGACCAGTTGCGTGGATTGTGGGAGGAGCGGCGCGCGCAGGTGCGGGAGCAGGCGATGCTTGTGTTCGGGCAGGGCTAGTACGTGGAGCAATGCCCTTCGGTTACTGCACCCCACGAATTTGAGGTCGCAGGGTGGGCACGGGGTTATCGTGCCCACGCGAATGGTCCGCCGCACGGTCGGAATTGGCCGGCCTGTTCGGTGCGCGCGCGTGGGCACAAACAGCCGTGCCCTCCCTACCAGAACTATTGCCTCGACAACAAATTCTGATCGACTGAGCACAATCAAAAGAACCCCCGTAAAATCCGGCACGTTGCCATGACCACGACACGCTCCCTTCGCCCATGAACTTTACCCCTCGCTACACCCGCACCGCCATCCTGCTGCACTGGCTGATTGCCGTGCTGATCATCGCCGGTTTCATCCTCGGCCTGATCATGACCGACATTCCCGGTCTGACGATGACCAAGCTGAAGTACTACTCGTGGCACAAGTGGATAGGCGTGACGGTGTTCATGCTGGCCATTGCGCGTGTGGCATGGCGCAGCACGCATACGCCGCCGCCAACCCAGGCGCTGATGCCGGCGTGGCAGGAAAAAGCCGCGCTGGTCACGCACTGGTTGCTGTACTTCCTGATCTTTGCAGTACCGCTGTCCGGCTATTTTTACAGTCTTGCCGCCGGTGTGCCGGTCGTGTACTTCGGCGTGATTCCGCTGCCGGTACTGATCGAAAAAAACGAGGCGATCAAGGAAGCGCTGCAACTGGTGCATGTGACCCTCAATTACACGATGGCCGGATTGGTCGGCATTCATAGTCTGGCGGCGCTCAAGCATCAATTCTTCGATCGCGATGGCACGCTGGCGCGGATGCTGCCGTTCCTCAAATAATCTCTTCACCTCCCACTCACAGGAATCTCCATGCGTGCAATTCAATTGTCCACAATCGGTCTGGCGTTCGCGCTATTGTCTGCCTCGGCGATCGCGCAGGTCGATCTCGCCAAAAGCAGCGTGTCTGCCACTGCCAAGCAGATTGGCGTGCCCATCGAAGGCAAGTTCAACAAGCTCAGCGCGACGATCAAATTCAATCCTGCGCAACTGGCACAATCGAACGCCAAGGTCGAGATCGATGTCGCCAGCTATGACATGGGATCGGCCGAATACAACAAGGAAGTCACCGGCAAGGAATGGTTCAACGCGAGCCAGTTTCCGAAAGCCACTTTTGTCTCTGGCGCCATCACGGCGGCCGGTACCGGCAAATACAATGTCGCCGGCAAGCTCACGCTCAAGGGCAAGACCGTCGATGTCATCATTCCGTTCAGCGTCAAGACCGACGGCGCAAGCCAGGTATTCGATGGCGTGCTGCCAATCAAACGCACTGTTTTCAATATCGGTGACGGCGAATGGAAAGATACCTCGGTGGTCGCTGATGAAGTGAGCATCAAGTTTCATCTGGTTGTTGCAGCTGCCAAATAATTTATTTTTTACCCCCTGAAAGGACCCTCCATGAAATCAGTCTTATTCGCTGCCATCGCCACCCTGGTCGCCGCTTCCGCAGTGGCTGCACCAGCGACTTACAACCTCGATCCATCGCATACCTATCCGAGCTTTGAAGCAGACCATTTCGGTGGCCTGTCGAAATGGCGCGGCAAGATTTCGAAATCCAGCGGCAAGGTCGTGCTCGACCGCGAAGCCAAGACCGGTTCGGTCGACGTCACGATGGATATGGATACCATCGATTTCGGCATGAAGAAAATGAACCAGCACGCCACCTCGGCCGAAATGTTCAATACCGAAAAATTCCCGACCGCGACCTATGCCGGCAAGTTCAGCAAGTTCGACGGCGAGAAGCCGACCGAAGTCGAAGGCACGCTGACGCTGCATGGCGTGACCAAGCCGGTCAAGCTGGTGATCTCGGAATTCAAATGCATCATGCATCCGATGCTCAAACGCGAAGTCTGCGGTGCCGATGCGTCGGCCACGTTTAACCGTGATGATTTCGGCGTGGACTACGGCAAGGCAATGGGCTTCAAGCAGGAGGTCAAACTGGCCATTCAGGTCGAAGGCGTGAAGTCGGAATAATTGGCAAGCGGTCGTCGGTAACCCGACATTGACCAGACCGCCGCAATAGCGACGCAGCCCGGCTCGCCCGGTCTGCGTCAGCAGGGAATCAATGAATGAACTCAAATACCTCGCCGGTTATTCCGACGAACTGCGCACCCAAGTACACAGCCTGATCGAGCGCGACAAGCTCGCTGAAGTGCTGCTGAAAAAATACGCCAAACCGCACGAAATCCGCACTGACAAGGCGCTGTACCAGTACGTGCTCGAGCTCAAAAATACCAGCCTGCGCAATGCCGATGCGATCGACAAGGTGGCCTTTGACAGCAAGATCCAGGTACTCAAGCATGCGCTCGGGACGCACACTGCGATTTCACGCGTGCAAGGCGGCAAGCTCAAGGCCAAGCGCGAGATCCGGGTGGCCACGCTATTCAAGGAAGTGCCTATCGAGTTCTTGCGCATGATCACCGTGCATGAACTGGCCCATGTGAAAGAGCGCGAGCACGACAAGGCGTTCTACAAGTTGTGCTGCCACATGGAGCCGAATTATCACCAGTACGAATTCGATTTGCGCCTCTACATGACCTATATGGATTTGTCAGGAAAGCAACTCTGGTAATTTAACGCTTTTTTACAATTGACATGGTGAACCCGAGCATTAAATGTACTATGGAGGTCGCAGCCGGAATTGACCCATCACATCTGGCGCATCCCATCCGCATTTTTTTCTAACGCGTTCCTGGAGAATCTCATGACAACCAGTACCTCCGCATTTGAATTTGCGCTCGCCGTTGACGGTGCCAGCATGCCTTATCTGGTCAGCCCGGTTCTTGCTGATGATGGCCAGTTACGCAAGCTGGCCATCTGGAATAACCCGCCGGCGGCCGACGTGGTCGCCGAAATTGAAGTCAATCCTGAATTGTTCCATCAGTTTGCCTTGCCAAATGTCGAAACGTTTTGCCGCATCGCCATTGCCCAGGCCGCGATCGAAGGCGCGTTCGAACAGGAGCGCAGCGCCGCGTTCGGCGAAGGCGTGATGCTTGATTTTGCGATCGAACCATGGGAAGGCGAGCTCGAACCGGTGTAACCGGTCGCGCCGCTCAATTGGACCTCAGACGGGGTCCCATCCAAGCGCTTGCCAATGATCCGTCTCGTAGCGCAGCAACCGCGCCTGATCAAAGCGCCAGAGGTGTAGCCAGCCGTGGTCCAGCAATTGCCGGACCACGTCATGCTTGCCGATCACGTCGTCGATCGCTTGTTGTGGCGCATCGATGACGACAGTGAGCCGCACCGGTTCATGCAGCCAGCGCTGTCCGTCGTGCAGTGACTGACGCGACAAACCGATGCGCAGGTCGCCGCCATTGCCTTCGAACACGCCGATATTTCCACCTACCACGTTGTGCAGCACCTTGTTGCCGCTACCTAGCTGCGTCGGGGCACAGGTCGAGGCGTGGTATTGCCAGTTGATCCAGTGTGCAACCAGCATCGGTGCGGTCATCAGCAATTCCAGCACGCTGCCGTCGAGGTCCTGGCTGGCGTCGTAATCGTGCAGGAAGCTGCGACCGGCGAGGTCCATGCCACGAGTGCGTTGCCGCGGGGCGATCAGGAAAGCCGCATTGCCCAGCAGACCCCACTCGGGACGGGTTTGCGCGCCATCGTTGGCTCGACGACGTAACTGGTTCAGCAGCGCGTCGTGCGGCAGCTGCGGGTTGATGCCGAGTTTGGGCGCTCGCTCGCGCCTGACCTGATCGCCGGCCTGGACAAACACGGCCTGCAAGCGGTCCCACCGGGGGCGGACTGCGGCAGGCAACAGGTCAAGATCGAAGCCATCGATGTCGTCGGTGGTGGTGTTGTGCAAGGCGGCGGCGAACCAGGTATGCGCGGGGATGGCAATGCCGTGTTCGTGCAGTCCGGCGCGCACCGGGTCTTCGTTGAGTAATTGGGCAAGACTGCGGGCATTGACTTCGCCGGTTTGTCCGCAGCATGCCCCGCAGTCGAGCATCGCGGCGTGGGCGTTGTTGACGGACTGGCTGCCATGTCCGACCAGCAGCACCAGCGGTGCCAACTGTTTGTCCAGTCCCATCGCGTGCAGCACGCGCGCTGCCAGCGCAACCTTGGCGGCCAGATCCTGGCCACCAAGTTGTGGCCGGCAGATCTGGCGATAGCGTGTCGGCAATCCATCCAGATCGTCGCGCACTCGGGCTTGCCCGGAGGGTCGCAGCCATTGCCCGAGTTTGCCGAGATAACCGAAGCCGGCGGCTTCCACGAATGAAAACGCGGCGCTCGGCCAGCGGCTGGCGGCATGCCACTGATCGTTCAGCGCAAAGCGTGTGCGTCGCGCACTGCTGGCAGCTGCCAGCTGCCGGGCATCGGACGCCGGGTCCGTTGCACCGGCTGGAATGATGGCATCGCTGACCTCCATCACGGGCGCGAGCAAGCCCGGAAGTTGCGGTCTTCTGGCCTGGGTCGCCAGCGGTGTGTAGGCGACCGGCAGACCGAAGAAGCCGGCAAATCCGATGGTCTGGATCGCGGGGGATGCGGCTTCGAGTGCGCGACGCAACGGCTCGCTGCGGACATCGATGCAAAAGGCGGCTTGTACGTCGATGTGTTGCGGTGCGCTGGTCGTATTGGCTGACCGAAGTAGCTGTTGCGCCAGCGGTCGCTGAAAGCCAATTTCCAGAGCGACTTGCCAGACCTCGTCAATCAACAGCGCCGCTTCGGCTTGTTGCAAGCGCACCGTGGCTTGCTGCCACTCCTTCTGCAAGGCGGCGAAGGCCTGCCCCGCCGCAGTGTCACTTTTTCCTTCGAGTAAGGCTGCGCTCCACGCCAGCCGGATGGCCAGCAGTTCCCGGACATGCGGCTCTTCGCGTCCCTGCAGTCGTGCCTCCCAGCCCAGATAGGCGCACCACGAGGCCCAGCCGTTGACGGTCAGCATGATCGCCTCAAGATAGTCCGGCCAGACCGCCTGCGGCAGTCCAAGGTGCTGCAAGACCCAGCGTTCGGCATCTTGCCGGGTGGCGGGCAGTGCGGCGAGTGCGTCACCCAGATCAGGCAAGCCCATCAGCGTGCCGATGCCGTGGTCATGTTGCAGCGTGTAGCGCCAGAACGCATACAGGCCGCGTGAGCGCTCCGGCTGCCAATCGGCCTGATGCTCGTCAAAGTAGGCGGCGCAGGTCTGGCTGATCTGGTGGGTGATGGCTTGCCGCCACGACAGTCGGGTGTGACGTTTCGGATCGTTGTCGAGAACATCGATGAGTACCGGCAAGCGCTTTAGCTCTGGTGCGGTACGCAAGGCGTCCAGACATTGCGCTGCGGTCAGTCCCGCCAGTTGCGCGGCCGGTACCTGTTTGAGGGCCAGTTCGAGATCAGCCTGACTGATGCGGCCTTCGTTCCAGGCTTGCTGCTGGCTCTCTCGCGACGGGAAGACCTGAATACCACCCAGCAGCGCCATTCTGGCTGCGACCTGACGTAACGGCATGCCAATGCGCGCCCAGTGCGGGTTTACTGCAATGGCCCGATCCAGCGGCCAGGCCGGCGCAATCGCCTGGCATGCCTTGTCCAAGGCGGCGTCGATCTGTGCGCGCAGCGCTGCATCCCCGGTCGTCGCGATGCCGGCCTGACCCTCAACTTCAGCGGCGCGTTGCGCATCCGTCATCAATGTGTCCATAGCGGTGTTCTCCTTGTGGTTCATGGCCGGCCATCCTCTGCTGGTGCCGTCGGCGCGCTGATGCTGCCGGATTTTAATGCGCGGGGAATCCAGCGGGCCGGCCAGTATTGCAAGGCCATTCGGGTAAAGGATTCGTCGAGGTAAAAGCCGGCATAGCTCCAGCGTCGCCATCCACGCAGCGCGCGCGGTCGCAACTGCAAGACCACCAGCAGGACATAGAGCGCGGCCATGCCGATCAGTGCCACCATGCCGAGCAGGTGGTTGGGTGCGTCAACGATGTCGAAGGGCAGGGCGTGGGCCAGCAATGCGGCAGCGGTCAGACCTGCGACCATGAGCAGACCCGCGCCGCTGTGCAAGCAGGTCGCCCGCACACTGCCGGGTTGGCCGGGCAGCCACAACAAGGGTGCCCAGGCCAGACCCAGGATAGCGCTCCACCACCAGGGCCATGCCGCATCACTGAGCACTGACTGGATCAGCAGTACAGTCGGTATCGCTACCATCGGGGCGAGCAAAAGACTGAACGGTATCGGTGCCACCGTACCGTGCATCGCGTGCAAGCGGGTCTGCCGCACCACCGTCGACGCCGACAGGAAGGCCTGTGCCTTGTAGAGCGAATGCCCGATCAGGTGCAGTGCGGCGAGGGTGTAAAGACCAAGACCGCATTCGAGCACCAGAAAACCCATTTGCGCCGTGGTGGACCAGGCCAGTCGCACCTTGATGCTGATGCGGGTCAGCATCACCAGACCGGCCAGCACGGCGGTTCCCAGCCCGAACACCACCAGCAGCGTGCGCGCTGGCATCGCATGTTCCAGCAAGGGCGCGAAGCGAATCAGGACAAAGCCGCCCAGATTGACGACGCCGGCATGTAGCAGCGCAGAAACCGGGGTGGGTGCTTCCATTACCTGGATCAGCCAGCCATGCACCGGCAGCAGTGCTGTGCGCAGGATGACGGCCAGCACCAGACAGACTGCGCTCAGCTGCAAGATGACGGACATGCCCTGATGGCCGATGTGCGTCCACAGGTCAGACAGCGAACCGCTGCCGACTTCGGTCCAGGCCAGCGCTGCCGCGTTGATCAGCAGTACGTCGGCAAACCGGTCCGCGATCTGTTTTTTGTGTGCGGCAAGCCGGGCAAAGGGACGGTCCCGGTAGAAACACAGCAACTGCTGCAGCACCACACCCACCAGGGCCCAGGCGGCGATCAATACCAGCCAGTGATCGGCCATCAGCAGCAGGTGGACGGCGCTCAGCACGCCAGCGAGTGCACCAATAAATCGTCGTTGCCGAGGTTCTCCGTCGAGGTAGCGCGCAGAAAAAGCCGCAATGACACTGCACAGCAGTTGCACCAGCAAGGCCAGCGCACTACCAATCGGGGTGGCACCCAGCCACGGATGGAATTCGGGAAATTGCGGTCCTGCGCACGCAGTGATCACGGCGCAAATCACGGCGATTCCCGAGAGCCCCATGAACACGTGCCAGAGTCGCCTGACGGACAGGACCGGCAGCAGCGAGAACACCATCCCTGCCAGCATCAGCAGGGCGGGCATCAGCGCGACGATCGCAAAAAGAAGATGTGTCATTGCAAAACTCCGTGGTTACGCTTGTGCCGAATTATGTCGATGGCTGATTGTTCTGTAAAATATTTTTATACGATCTCATAGATACATAAAACAGAACAATGAACCTCGATCAACTGAACTTCCACCATCTTTTTTATTTCTGGCGCGTCGCCAAGGTCGGCCATTTGACCCGCGCCGCGCAGGAGCTGCACACGTCCCAGTCGTCGCTATCGGCGCAGATCCGTCAGCTGGAAGAGCGTCTCGGTGAGGTCTTGTTCAACCGGGAGGGACGCGGTCTGATACTGACCGATACCGGTCAACTGGTGTTGGCCTACGCCGAGGATATTTTTGGCATGAGCCGCGAAATGCTGGGCAGGCTGCAGGGACGCAGCGAGGGCGTGACCCGTTTGCGCATCGGCAGCGTCGCGACGATGTCCCGAAATTACCAGGAAAACAGGATTCGCCCGCTGCTGGCCGATCCGACCGTGATGCTGACGCTCGAATCCGGGCTGCTCGATGATCTTCTGACCCGCTTGATCCAGCATCAGCTCGACGTGGTGCTGGCCAATGAAACAGTCCCTTCCGACGCAAGCCGTCCGTTGCACTGTCACTTTCTGGGCAGTCAGGCAATTTCATTCGTCGGCCCCGGCGCGCGCTGGAAACCGCTTGGCTTGCGCGTGCCCGATGATCTCGACGGCCTCGACATTGCGCTGCCCGGACCACGCAGCGCGATCCGGGCGCAGTTCGATGCGATG
>CANFED010000126.1 GCA_947445995.1 Oxalobacteraceae bacterium
AAACTCTTCAGTTTAATCTCTGTGTTTTATGTCATCTCTGACATGGTCATTGCTGACCGGTCGCTCACTCAAAATACTGACAGGATCAATCTTGCGATCTTTCCTATATTTCTTTGTGAGCACTTGCTATATGTAAAGACTCCGTAGCAACCTAAGCCACTACAGTGCACTTCCACCAAGTGCCCACACTTATCAACTGTTAATTGTTAAAGAACTTCCTGCTCACCCCACTGCACTTCGATTAACCTCACCGACCGTACAATCTTGTGTTCTGCTGACAAAGCGTTTTGTTTGTCTGCTTCAGAGAGATGAGATTATGCTGCTTTGCGATGTTGCCGTCAACCTTTTCGTTGGCGCGTTTTGCTTTTAATTTCCAGCAAAACCAGCGTTCCGCTCGCTTCTTAAGCTAACGTTATTGCTGTACATCTACTTAACCGCTTTACCTTATTTCCTGCCCGCCTCTCGACGGGAGCCGAACTATATCAAATCGCCAGCAGAGCTGGCAAGGCATTGATATAAATAATATTTACGAATCTTGATCTGCCTTGTGCTCGTGCGCCACTTCCGCAATAGCCTGCTGAAACTCGGCAACATCCTCAAAACTTTTATACACCGATGCGAATCGAATATAGGCAATTTTGTCCAGCTGCTTGAGTTCGTGCATGACCAACTCGCCGATGTGACCGGAGGCGATCTCTCGCTCTCCACTAGTCCGGATTTTCTCTTCAATGCAATGAACCGCAGCATCGATTGCTACCGCCGGAACTGGGCGCTTTCGCAAGGCAAGCATCAGACTACTACGCAGCTTGCTTGAATCGAACTCCGTACGGCTACCACTTTTCTTTACGATCACAGGCATGACTAATTCGATACGCTCAAAAGTAATGAAGCGCTTTTCGCAATTTGCACAACGGCGCCGGCGACGAATTGCATCGCCCAACTCTGTGACGCGCGTATCCAGCACTTGCGTTTCGTCATGCTGACAGAATGGACATTTCATTCGACAGGTACCATCTGGTAAAAATTACAGGAAGACATCTAATTAGTTCGTGGGCACCAGAATCGTTCCCGGCCCCACGTTATTCGCTTCAACCGTAGACAGGGAATTCCTTGGTCAGCTTCTGCACTTCAACTTTGACTCGCTCGATGGTCGCTGCATCGTGCGGATTATCCAGCACGTCAGCAATCAGGTGTCCGACCTTGATTGCCTCGACTTCAGTAAATCCTCGCGTCGTCATGGCAGGACTTCCGAGACGAATGCCCGATGTAACGAACGGCTTTTCCGGATCATTGGGAATAGCGTTCTTGTTGCATGTCATGTGCGCTGTGCCGAGGATAGCTTCGGCTTCTTTTCCGGTAATCTTCTTCGACCGCAAATCAACGAGCATCACATGCGACTCGGTGCGTCCGGAAACGATACGCAAGCCCCGCTCTATCAGAGTCTTCGCCAGCGCATCCGCATTCTTGAGAACTTGCTGTTGATATACCTTGAATTCTGGCTCCAGCGCCTCCTTGAACGCGACCGCTTTACCAGCGATCACATGCATCAAAGGGCCACCCTGAATTCCTGGAAAAATCGCAGAATTAATCGCTTTCTCGAATTCTGCTTTCATCAAGATAATCCCGCCACGCGGGCCACGCAGCGATTTGTGCGTCGTCGAGGTCACGAAGTCAGCGTGTGGAACCGGGTTAGGATAAACACCAGCTGCGATCAGACCTGAGTAATGCGCCATATCTACAAGGAAATAGGCACCGACTTCTTTAGCAATCTTTGCAAAGCGCTCGAAATCAATGCGCAGCGAATAAGCAGAGGCACCAGCAATAATCAGTTTCGGTTTGTGTTCGCGGGCTTTTGCTTCCATGGCGTCGTAGTCGATTTCTTCGGCTGCGTTAAGTCCATAAGAAACCGCGTTAAACCACTTGCCAGACATATTGAGCGACATGCCGTGCGTCAGATGACCACCTTCGGCGAGGGACATTCCCAAAATCGTGTCACCCGGCTTCAACACAGCAAAAAACACTGCCTGATTCGCTTGCGAGCCTGAGTTTGGTTGTACGTTTGCGGCTTCTGCACCAAACAATTTTTTGATGCGTTCAATCGCCAGCGCTTCCGCCATGTCAACAAACTCGCAACCGCCGTAATAGCGCTTGCCAGGATAACCTTCCGCATATTTGTTGGTGAGTTGCGACCCTTGTGCTTCCATCACCGCCGGCGATGTGTAGTTTTCTGACGCGATCAACTCGATGTGGTCCTGCTGACGCGCGGTCTCAAGCTGCATGGCAGCCCACAGTTCCGGGTCGGTTTTAGCAATGGTTTGATTTCTATCGAACATGACATACTCCAATTGACGAACGTGCAATTTAAAATTGCATGGATCAACTGAGGGCCAATGAAAGATGACAGGCAGCCTCAGTCGTGCGTTCCATTTTGGGCTGCCCAGGCGAACGGCTGATTAAAAACTCACGTTCCCTCGGTGGTATCCACCTTATCGCTGACCTCCTTGGAGGCCAACTTTTCGCCAGTCACGTGAGTGGAAATGGTACGAAATTGTAAGTGAACCTGCCAGTTTCAGCAAGACACCGCAGAATCGCGTCGGAAGGCCGCATCGGATTGGGCTACAATTTTGTCCATTCTTCAATGGCACGACTAAAAAGGAACTCCATGATCGTTTTAATTACTGGTGCCACATCTGGCTTTGGCGCAGAAATGGCTCGCAAATTCGTCGCCCACGGACATCGCGTCATCGCCACCGGCCGCCGCAGGGATCGCCTGGATGAGCTCAAGAACGAACTCGGCGCAAGCGTACTCGCTGTCGAAATGGATGTGACCGACAAGAAAACGATCACGGCCGGCCTCGACAGCCTGCCGCAAGACTGGCGTGATATTGATGTCCTCATCAACAATGCCGGCCTGGCCCTCGGCGTCGAACCCGCCCAGCAAGCCTCTCTCGAAGATTGGGAAACCATGATCGAGACGAACTGCAAGGGACTGGTCACGATGACCCGCCTGATGTTGCCCGACATGGTCAAACGTGGCAGCGGCACCATTATCAATATTGGATCGACTGCCGGTGCCTATCCGTATCCGGGTGGCAATGTGTATGGTGCGACCAAGGCATTCGTGGACCAATTCACCACCAATTTACGTGCCGACCTCGTTGGTACCGGAGTCCGCGCATCCAATATCGCACCGGGACTGTCGGGCGGTACTGAATTCTCCAATATCCGCATGAAAGGCAATGACGCAGCAGCCGCGAAAGTGTATGAAGGCACCGTCCCCCTCAATGCCAAGGACATCGCCGAAACCGCTTTCTGGATTGCCACCTTGCCAGCGCACGTCAATATTAACTACGTAGAAATGATGCCGACCTGCCAGGGATTCTCGCCATTCACCATCAAGCGCACCCAATAAGGAGAGTTGCCGATGCACATAACCTCCGAGCCTATTGCGGACCACAGTGCAACGGCACCATATAGCTGGACCATACGCGTGTACTACGAAGACACCGATGCCGGCGGCATCGTGTTTTATGCCAATTACCTGAAATTTTTCGAACGCGCCCGCACCGAATGGCTGCGCGCAGCCGGCATCGGACAACTCGCGCTATCGGAAGGTGACGGCGTGATGTTCGTTGTAAAAAGCACCAGCGTTGATTATCACGCTCCAGCGAAATTAGATGATGAACTGAAACTAACCGTTGTAGTCGAAAGGCTTGGGCGTGCTTCAGTGGAGTTTCTGCAGCAAGCATGGAAAATCTCGCCGACCAGTTCAACGCTGCTGGCGGTTGGCCGTATCAAAGTAGGCTGCGTCAATTGCGCAAGCTTTCGGCCAAGTGCTATTCCCCCTCATGTACTCGACCGCATCCCGAGATAACGACGATTACTCCGATCAACAACAACTGCTACCCAATACACAATCAATGACCGTCACTCAAGATCTCTCATTTGTTTCCCTCATCGCCAATGCATCGATTCTGGTGCAACTGGTACTGGCACTTCTGCTGACTGTTTCGGTCATGAGCTGGACTTATATTTTCCGCAAGGCTTTTTCGATCAAGAGTGCCCAATCGCAAACTGAAGAATTCGAACGTGCATTCTGGGCTGGCGGTGATCTCAACACGCTTTATCAGGACGCCGCATCTGACCGCCGTCGCAATGAAGGCGCAACCGGTGCGCAGGAACGGATTTTTGCTGCCGGCATGAGCGAATTCAACAAGGGCAAGGCATCGCTCTCGAACCGCAACACCGGTGACGCCAGTCTGCTGATCGATGGTGCGCGCCGTGCCATGCGTGCTGCCTACCAGCGCGAAATGGATGCGCTCGAATCGCACCTGTCGTTTCTCGCATCGGTCGGCTCGGTCTCGCCCTATGTGGGTTTGTTCGGTACGGTCTGGGGCATCATGAATGCCTTTCGCGGCCTGGCCAATGTCCAGCAAGCGACGTTGTCAGCCGTCGCTCCCGGCATCGCCGAAGCCTTGGTCGCCACCGCAATCGGCTTGTTTGCAGCAATTCCTGCCGTGGTCGCCTACAACCGCTTCTCGCATGATGTAGACCGCTTGTCGATTCGTTTCGAAAGCTTTGTCGAAGAATTTTCCAACATCCTGCAACGTCAGGCGCGCTGATCATGAGTTCATCGATGCGCAGTAGCCGCACCCGCAAATTCAAGGCCGACATCAATGTCGTCCCGTACATCGACGTGATGCTGGTGCTGCTGGTCATTTTCATGGTGGCCGCACCCATTACCAACCCCGGCGTGATCAATTTGCCGACCGCCGAAAAATCATCACTGCCACCATCCGAATACATCCAGATTTCCCTGAAGCCGGATGCTGCGTCCACGATCGGCATCAACGGCCAGAAAAATACCGCATCGAAACAGGAGACCACAAGCAGCCGCAAGGATTTGCTGGAACGGCTCAAGGCGCTGCACGAAGCCAATCCGGACATGCCAGTGATGATTTCCGGCGACAAGGAAAGCCGCTATGACGAAGTAATCAGCCTCATTTCGGAAGCAAAAAAGTTCGGCATCACGCGCGTTGGCCTCGCGACCAAGTCCTGACATGGTGATGAAGCCCGTCGCACAGTATGCAATACCCAGGGAACCCGGCCGCTGGCGTGCGATCACGCTGGCCGTCGCCGTGCATGGTGCGTTGCTGATCATGTTATGGATAGGCGTGCGCTGGCAAAACGACACACCGCTCGTCGTGGAAGCGGAAGTCTGGAGCCCCCAAGTACGCGAAGCAGCGCCCAAGCCGCAGCCGGAACCTGAACCTGAAGTCAAGGAGCCACCGAAACCCGTGCCTAAGGAAATACCTGAGCCCGTCGCGCCACCCAAGCCGGTCGAAAAAGTCGCACCCGTCGTCAAGCCGCCAGTCATTGATCCCGAGATCGCTCTGGAGCAGGAAAAAAAGCGCAAGGCAGAACAGTTAAAAGAGCGCCTCGAAGAAGACCGTCAGGAAAAACTGAAAAAGCAGGCCAAGGACAAACAGCTCGCTCAGGAGAAACAGGACAAGCTCGATGCGAAAGAGAAGCTGGACAAGCAAGCCAAACTTGACGCAAAAGAGAAGCTGGACAAGCAAGCCAAACTCGACGCCAAAGAGAAACAGGACAAGCTGGACAAAGTAGCGAAGCAGGAAGCCCAGGAAAAGGCTGACTTGAAAAAAGCCGAGCTCGACAAGAAGCGCAAGCAAGACGAAGTCGACAACAAGCGTCTGGCCGTGATTCGCGACCAGGAAATGAAGCGCATCACCGGTGGTGCCGTCGGACCCGGCGGTAGCGGCGACGCCGCAAAGAGTCAGGGCCCGCGCGGCGATCCGAGCTATATCCAGAAGGTTGGCGCAAAGATCCGTTCGAACACTGTCTTCAATGGCGCGGAAGATATCGAAGGCAATCCGCAAGTCGAGTACGCGGTAGAACTGCTGCCCGACGGATCGGTGCGCGGCATTCGCAAGCTGAAAACTTCCGGCATCCCCGGCTTTGATGAAGCCGTTCGCCGGGCCATCGAAAAGTCACAACCCTTTCCTGCCGATAAATCGGGCACCGCGCCTCCGGGCTTCACCGTGTCCCACAAACCCAAAGATTGATCAGCCCATGAAAAAAATTCTACTCTCCACGTTCGGCGCGCTTGCTCTGGTGCTTGCCACGTCAACCCATGCCCAATTGCGGGTCGATATCGCCGGCGTTGGCGCGAGCCAGATTCCAATTGCGGTTGCCGCTTTCGCTGATGAGTCGATCGCACCCGCGCAAGTGAGCGCCATCATCAAGGCCGACCTGATGCGCAGCGGTTACTTCAAAATCATCGACGCCGGAACGATGTCGGAGACCTCCGTCATCAACTATGGCGACTGGAAATCCCGCGGTGCCGATGCGCTGGTTGTCGGCAGCGTGCAGCGTCTGGCCGATGGTCGTTACGACGTCCGCTACAAGTTGCTCGACATGATCAAGAGTGCCCCGCTGTCAGCGTTATCACTGACCGCACCAGAGACCCGTACGCGCGTGACGGCCCACAAGATTGCCGACGACATCTATGAAAAACTGACCGGCATCCCCGGTGCTTTCGCCACCCGCATCGCCTATGTCACCAAGTCCGGCAAGGAATACCGCCTCGAAGTGGCCGACGCCGATGGCGAAGACACCAATGTCGCCCTGCGCTCGAACGAACCAATCATTTCGCCCGCCTGGTCGCCCGATGGCACCCGCGTCGCGTATGTCTCGTTCGAAAACAAGAAGCCAGTGGTGTACGTACAAAATCTGGTGACGCGTCAACGCACGGTACTGGCCAATTACAAGGGCAGCAATTCAGCGCCATCATGGTCACCCGACGGCAACCGGCTGGTGATCGCCTTGTCGCGCGACGGTCTGACCCAATCCTATATTGTCAATGCTGACGGCACCGGTTTGCGCCGTCTGACCAACAGCAGTGGCATCGATACCGAACCGCAATTTTCGGCAGATGGCCAGAGTATCTATTTCACCAGCGATCGCAGTGGCGGGCCGCAAATCTACAAGATGCCCGTCAGCGGTGGCGACGCCCAGCGCGTGACCTTCAAAGGTTCGTACAACATCAGCCCGCGCGTGTCGCCGGACGGCAAAGTACTGGCGTATATTTCACGCCGCGAGGGTGGCTTCCAGTTGTACGCGATGGACCTCGGCAATGGCCAGGAACAGCGTCTGTCGGACTCCGCCAAAGATGAATCACCGAGCTTCTCACCGAATAGCCGATACATCATGTATGCGACCGAATCGGGTCGGCGCGGCTCGCTTGCGGTAGTATCCGTCGACGGTCGGGTGAAACAGCGCCTGACTACGCAGGCCGGCGACATTCGTGAGCCGACCTGGGGCCCATTCATCAAATAATATTTCAGTCACTCAATAGTCTTTATCAGGAGAAGTAAATGCGTAACCTTTCGACCTTTGCCGTTGTCGCTGCCAGCGTCCTGCTGTTTTCCGCCTGCTCATCCACCAAGCTGGACGAAAAACCACCGGTCGAAGACCGTTCGGGCAGCGCTGCCATGGCCGCACCTGTCGACACCCGTGCCGTCAACCCGGTCAATGCCGGCTCGACCGATCCACTGAACGATCCGCAAGGCGTACTGGCCAAGCGCAGCGTGTACTTCGACTACGACAGCTATGTCGTCAAGGATGAATTCAAGTCGGTACTCGAAGCACATGCCCGCTACCTCAATGCCAACAAGTCACGCAAGATCATCATTCAAGGCAATACCGATGACCGCGGTGGCCGCGAATACAACCTGGCGCTCGGCCAGAAGCGTTCCGAGGCGGTGCGTCAGGCAATGAGCCTGATGGGCGTTTCCGAAAGCCAGCTCGAAGCCGTTTCGCTGGGCAAAGAGAAGCCTAAAGCCACTGGCAGCGACGAAGCCGCTTACGCTGAAAACCGTCGCGCTGACATCGTCTATTGATTGCCATGACGCGCTTCGGAAAATCCATTTTTGCCGTGACCATGCTGGTCGCGGCCTCTTCTTTCACCCTGCCTGCCCAGGCCGGACTGTTCGACGATGACGAGGCGCGCAGGGCCATCCTTGATATCCGGTCACGCATCGACAGCGTTCGGCGCGATACCGACGTCAAGCTCGATGCCAAGGCTGACAAGAACAGCCTGCTCGATCTCGCCAGCCAGAACGAACAGCTTCGCCAGGAAGTGGCGAGACTGCGCGGACAACTGGAAGTGCTGGCCAATGACCTGGCCAACACGCAGCAACGGCAGAAGGATTTCTATGTCGACCTCGACACACGCTTGCGCAAGCTGGAACCGCAAAAGATAACTGTCGATGGCAAAGAAACCTCCGTCGAACCTGCCGAGCAAAAAACGTATGACACCGCTCTGGCACTGTTCAAGGCCGGCGATTACAAAACCGCAGGGGCTGCGTTCACCGACTTCTTGCGTCGCTATCCGCAATCAGGCTTCGCCGCGACTGCCCAGTACTTTCTGGGCACGAGCTACTACGCGCAGCGTGATTACAAAAATGCGATTACAGCGCAGCAAGTCGTGGTCAAGAACTATCCGGACAATCCGAAAGCGGCAGACGCCTTGCTCAATATCGCAAGTTGCTATGCCGAGTTGAAAGATCGTCCGGCGGCCAAGAAAACACTGGAAAGTCTGGTGGAGCTCTATCCGTCATCGCCGGCTGCCCAGACTGCAAAAGAACGTCTGGTCGCACCGCGCTGATGAAATCCGACCCTGCTGATCCGACCGGATCAGCAGGTCCAGGAAAAATAGTTTAGTCAATTAGTCCGCAAGGTTTGACAGATCCACCTTGAGTTCCTATAATCTCGGTCTTTCGGGTCGTTAGCTCAGCTGGTAGAGCAGCGGACTTTTAATCCGTTGGTCGCAGGTTCGAATCCCGCACGGCCTACCACGAATAAGTTGGACGCAATTGAAACTGATTGCTTGAAACGGCTCACAGCAATGTGAGCCGTTTTTGTTTCTGGAGACGGCGTAGTCAATGAATACGACGCCGAAGTACCTTTCACTACTACGAAGCTGATTTCACTACCGTAATCCGGTTGATGAAAAATTCCCCATCGATGCAAGTACGATGCGGCACGCCGGCTACCTCGAAACCCGGACCGCCGTCCTCGACCCAGCCGCTGGCCAGCAAATCAAACTGCTGCTCGTTCAAGCCAAGCATCGGTGCCGTGATGACAAACCGGGCCCCTTCCTTCTGTCGCAACACGACATCGTCGATCTTCGCCATACCATTCCTGTCTAATAAAAAAATCCTGCGCCATGATACTGCCCGACGTCGATCATCGCTGTCCTGACTGTGCAACTCAGTGACGTGTTTCGGTGACGTGTTTCGGTGACGTGTTTCAGTGGTGTGATTCGGTGGGATAATCACGGCTTACCAACATCACTGATCGGGCCACCATGATTCTTGAACTCGCAGACATCCGCATCCTTCCAGGCAAACAACTCGAATTCGATGCCGCCATCACGCGCGGTGTCGAACTGGCCATCAGCAAGGCAACCGGCTTTCGCGGCTACAAGATCAACAAGTGCGTCGAATCGCCAGAGCGTTACGTGCTGATGATTTATTGGGAGACTCTCGAAAACCACACCATCGACTTCCGTGAATCAGCGGCATTCCAGGAATGGCGTGCGCTGGTCGGTCCCTTCTTCGCCGCTGCCCCGGTCGTCGAACACTTCACGCTGCTGAGCAAATCGGTCTGAGCACCCACGAACAGCGGAGCACCATGTCATCCCACACCTTTCTCTGGCACGACTACGAAACCTTCGGCGTCAAAACCCGCAGCGACCGACCAGCACAGTTCGCGGCAATTCGCACCGACGCCGAACTCAATGAAATCGGCGACGACATCATGCTGTACTGCCAGCCGGCCAATGACTATTTGCCCGATCCGCAATCCTGCCTGATCACCGGCATCACGCCGCAGGTATGCCTGCAGCGCGGCCTGCCCGAATATCAATTTGCCGCAGCCATCGAAGCCGCCTTTTCCGCCAGCGGCACCATCGGCGTGGGCTACAACACGATCCGCTTCGACGATGAAATCACGCGCTTCCTGTTCTGGCGCAACCTGATTGATCCGTATGCACGCGAATGGCAAAACCAGTGTGGCCGCTGGGACCTGATGGATGTCGTGCGGATGACGTATGCCTTGCGTCCCGACGGCATC
>CANFED010000127.1 GCA_947445995.1 Oxalobacteraceae bacterium
CGATTTGATGGTGGCGCTAGGCAAGAACGAAGCGCGCATGTATCCGCCAAACCGGATTGGCTTACGACTGATGACGCTGACCTTCATTCGTACCAGTGAATTAACAGAAACACCTTGGGCGGAAATCGACCTGGACAATGAGCAGTGGATTATTCCCTGGCACAGAATGAAGATGGGAAAAAAGAAGGTCAAGCCGCGCAAGGTCGATCACCACCCGTTCTTGCCGCCCCAAGGCTGGGCGCTATTGCGCGAGCTGCACACCTACACGGGCGGCGGCACCTACCTGTTCCCGAATACGCGGGATCACAATAGGCCCGTCAGTAATGGCATGATCTTGGCAGCATTGAAGAACATGGGGTACGGCGGCAAGATGACCGGCCACGGCTTCCGGTCACTGGCGAAGGGGATACTAAAAACCCTTGGCTATCCGGTAGACCGTATCGAGTTGCAGCTATCGCACGCCTCTGGTGAAGCCTATGGCGGCGCATACGACCGGGAGGAGTTTCTGACGGAGCGTAAGGCGATGATGCAGCACTATGCGGATTATCTGGGCCAGATCGAGCATGGCAACGTCATCATCGGTAATTTCAGCAAGACAGCCTGACCATGACCACCACAGACACTTATGCAAGCGTATGGGATGCTATCGCAGACACGCCAGAGCAAGCGGCAAACATGCGTACCAGAGCCGAACTGATGCAGAAAATAGCCGTCATCGTGAAGGCGACGGACTGGACGCAATCGGAAGCTGCCAAGCAATGCGGCGTGACGCAACCGCGCATGAATGACTTGCTACGTGGTCGCGTATCGCGGTTTTCGCTCGATGCCTTGGTCAACATAGCCACCACGTTAGGGCGGCGGGTACATGTGGAATTAGAAGGCGCCTGACCAGTTTAGCCATGCCTACCGCGACGGCGGGAAAACAGAATTTGCCCCTTTATTCTGCTGGCATGGCTTCCGAATCAAAGGGGAAAGGGGCGGCGAGTGAGATTGCCAGAAAAAGATTATTTGACGTTTGATGAGTTGGCAGAAAAATGGAAGTGTTCAAGCCGGGATTTATTTCATTTAATCGCGACATTGAAGATAATTCCTTCGATCTTTCTTAGCGGAAAATTTGAAATGCTTACGGCAAAGCTTGATTGTACGCATGGCGAGTTGAATATTTATCCTCTCAGTGATTTCAATTCTGGCGCCTCTATGAGGGCCGCATATGTGAACGAAATTTGCTATCTCGCATGGGGGTGTAGAAGCATAGGTGTCAGCAATAGGTACGTCTTTCCTTATGCCTCCGAGAATAGGGAGATTGCTGAATTTAGTATCGTCTATCCACTTGAGCAAGGAATTGCAATTGAATACAATCAAGTAGCCAACGAGGTTCATACGTCAGATTATGTATTTTTTTTGCGCGAAGAAATACTTTACTTTGAGCATAAATATATGCAGTCTGCGATCAAAACAGAGCCGCCTAGCAATCAGGCCGCCTACCCGTGGGGCAGTCACAACACCAATTTACTGACGCAATTATCCAATGCAGCGGTTAAGTTTTGGAGCCTGTACGACCCGTCAGATGCAAGTACGGCACCGACTAACGAACAGGTTGAAAAGTGGTTGATAGAGCAATCCGTATCGCCTCGCACCGCCGAAGCGATGGCAACAATCCTACGCGCAGACGGTTTGAAGACTGGACGAAGGGGATAAACACCCGCACCCTTTAAACCTATATCCAGCGCGGGTTTCCGGGGAATTTCAAGAAGGGCGCACCCGTTTAACCCGCACCCTTCGCGCCTTTTTTAATTGTTTCGTGACATCTATCTTTGCATCAACCCGCTGAATCACGGCGGCAACGAGCAAAGATAGGCAAACATGGCACAGACCACAGCAGCATCCGCAGCACCAAGTCAGTCATTACCAGCTGACGGTTTATCACGCTGGAACCAAATCCTTCCATTCTCACCATTCAGTCGTGAGAAGTTCCGCCAGTTGGTTATCGCTGGCAAGGCACCCCAACCGGTCAAGTTTTCCGAACGCTGCACCGCCTACTCAAATCGCGAGCTTCACAAGTTCTTTGCTGACCCGTTGAATTATTCGGCTGAGGTGAAGTAATGGTGATCCACACCAGCCACTTGACGCACTACCCACCCTTGCCCGATACTTTGCACGTTCCCGAAAAAGAGGGAGCCGGGTTTAGCAGCCTGAAAGTACAAAAGCGCACCAACGGCGCAATGCCGTTTTTTTATGTGCGTATGCCTTTGATTGTCCTTTACGGGCGGCAGTGGCGGGGAAGCCTTCGGGCTTGCTGGTTTCCTTTTGTGCACCAGTCTGCTAACCCTGTTATTTGCCGCCCACCCCATTTAGCAGTGGGGCACGGTTTAACCGCACAAAAGGATCACATCATGTCCGGCACCACCACACCCACACAATCCAAAATCATCACCCGTCTGACGGCCAAGCCTGCATTCACGCCGACGCCGGAAGAAATCAAATTGATCCTTGCGTATCGTGCAATCGACGACAAAACGCAACTTTGCATCGACAACTTCATTGCCAGTTGCACAAAGGACGTGCAGTTTTTGCGCCGCATAAAGCCGACATTAAAACTTGTTTCCGGGAGCGCAACATGAGCGCCACCACGAAAGTCATCGAGCCAGTCGCACCAGAGGCGATCCACAAGCCGTTCACCTGGTTGCACCGTCAGGTTGAGCACGACCAGCACGCACAGTTCTACGCACTCACGATGGACATTTGCCAAGGCGTCAGAACCTGCCTTGAATTGGTTCAGTCAGTCGGCATGGACAGAGAAAACGGTACGCCACCACTTTTAGACGTAGAGGACACGGCAAGGCTGTTGCGCCTGGCGATCGTATCGGCCAAGTTGCTGGGCGAGAGTGCGCAGGAGCGGATCGAGTGCGCCGAAGGACTGGCAGCGGCACAGGCAGTCAAGGAGGGCAAATAATGAGCGCCATCATGATGACAGACAGCGCCCGTATTACATCCGCCTTGTGGAGCATTCCGGCAGATGACCGTGACACTTGGAAGAATATGGGGATGGCGATCAAGTCCGAATTGCCAGAAAGTGAAGCATTCGACATCTGGAACGCTTGGAGCCAGAGCGCCGACAGTTACAAAGAGCAGGACGCAAAATCAATGTGGCGCAGTATTACGCCAGGCGGCGGGATCGGTATCGGTACGCTGTTTCATGAAGCATTTGCACACGGCTGGAGAGACACCGGCACCGTGCACATGCCTACCGTGGCAGAAACGAACGAGCGCAAGGTGCAACGGGCCGCACAAGCCGTAACGAACGCCGCCAAGGAATTGGCAAAGCGCACCAAAGCGATGCGCACAGCAAAAGCATTGTGGGAGGCAGCAGTACCCGCAAAGCCAGATCATCCTTACCTGGCACGCAAGCAGGTTGCACCAGTGAGCAGCATTCGAGAAATCGACATCAGCAAAGCCGTCAAGATATTGGGATACACCCCAAAATCCGACGGCAAGCCGCTGACCGGGCGCATTCTGGTGGCACCGATTAAGTTTGGCACGGTGATGAGCAGTTGCGAACTGATCGACAGCGACGGGCTGAAGTCCGCCATTGCCGGGGGCGCAAAGGCTGGTGGATATTGGGCGACGCAGCACCTGCCAGAAGGCGACGGCAAGGGGCTGACCTTGTGCATCGGTGAAGGGATCGCCACCACGTTATCGGCAGCGGAACCAACCGGCTACATCGGCATTGCGGCGCTTTCATCTGGCAACTTGATGGCGACGTCCAAGGCGATGCGCAAATTGTACCCAGCGGCTGAACTGGTGCTGTTGGCCGACTTAATCAAAACCACCGGATTGCCTGACCCGCACGCCGTCAACGCAGCGCAAGAGGTTGGCGCATTGCTGGCGATTCCAGACTTCGGTGCAGACAGGCCGGAAGGCATGAAGGACTTCAACGACCTGCACCAGGTATCAGGGCCGGGAGCCGTGCGCGAATGTATTTATACAGCGGCACAGGCAGATGACAACGTGCCAGCACAGGAAACCAGTACCGCGCCGATCAGCGACATGACCGCCATTGCCAACGCACTGAAAGCAAAAAAAGAAGCGAAGAACGCGGCGCAACTTGCCAGTGGTTTGCCGTATGGGTTCACCCTTTCAACGATGGGCGTTTTCTTTACACCGGAAGGCACCGACGACAAGCCAGGCACACCGATACGGGTATGCGCACCGTTACGCGTCACAGCACTGAGCCGGGACAATACATCCGCCAACTGGGGCCGCGTGATTGAGTTCAATGATGCGGATAGCGTGCGTCATGAGTGGGCGGTTCCAATGGAGATGCTAGCAGGTGATGGCATGGACGTGCGGCGCGAATTGTCACGGCTAGGACTGGCGATTGCATCCGGCGTGGCAGCAAGGAACCGGCTTTCTGAATACCTGATTGAAAGCAAACCGGATAAAAGGGCGCGCAGCGTATTACAAACAGGTTGGTTCAACAATGTGTTCGTTATGCCGGATCGTGCCATTGGTGAGAGCAACGAAGTCATCATGTACCAGTCAGAGAGCAAGACCAGCTGTCAGTACGCGCAGGCTGGGACAAAAGACCAATGGCGCGATAACGTGGCGCGCCTTTGTATCGGCAATAGTCGCCTGATTTTTGCAGTATCGGCGTCATTCGCTGGGATGATTCTGCACCATGCCGGGCAGGAGTCGGGCGGATTGCATTTTGTGGGTAGCAGTTCGACCGGCAAGAGCACCGCGCAGTTGGTGGCCGCTTCGGTGTACGGCAGTGCGTCATTCAAACAAAGCTGGAGGGCGACAGGTAACGCACTCGAAGGCACGTGCGCACTTCACAATGACGCGGCGCTGATCCTTGATGAAATGGCAGAGGTAGAGCCGAAGGAAGTTGGCAGCATCGTGTACATGATCGGCAACGGTGTCGGTAAAGGACGGGCCGTCCGCACCGGCGACGCGAAGCCGCGCAAGACCTGGCGCTTGATGATTATCAGTTCGGGAGAAATCGGACTGGCGCAACACATGCGCGACGGCGGCAAGATAGCCAAGGCAGGCCAAGAGGTACGCATGATCGACATTGCCGCAGATGCCGGGGCCGGTCACGGCTTGTTTGAGAACCTGCACGGCTATGATGGCGGCGCTCATTTAGCGAATGCCATCAAGGAGGCCACACAAGCCCATTACGGTACGCCCGCTATCACCTTTCTGGAACACCTTACCAAGAGCGATCTAACGGCATTGCCTGCCATGCTCAAAGCAGCGATGAACACCTTCGTATCGGACAATCTGCCAGCCGATGCAGGCGGACAGGCGGCAAGGGTATGCAACAAGTTCGCCGTCATTGCCATTGCTGGCGAATACGCGACCGACGCAGGTATTACCGGCTGGCAGGAAGGCGACGCCGTAGCAGCAGCGGCAACCTGCTTTGCATCGTGGCTTGATAGTCGGGGCGGCGGCGGTAATCAGGAGCGCACCGCGATCTTGTCCAGCGTGAAGGCGTTTTTTGAATCACATGGCGAATCGAGGTTTTCGGATATGACCGATGCAAGCCGAATCACGATTAACCGGGCAGGATTCAGAAAGGTATCTGACAACGGGCAAGAATACTTTGTGCTTGCTGAAGCCTACAAGCGCGACGTGTGCGCCGGGTTCGACATGAAAGCTGTCACTAAGGTTTTGATTGATGCGGGATGGCTTGAGCCGGACAAGGCTGGAAAAGGGCCGCAACAAAAACGATTGCCAGATATGGGAAACACCAGGTGCTATGTGTTCACGTCAAAGATGTGGGAGGCGTGACTATGTGGCTCGATGCATTCAAACCTAAGCCAAGGAATATACAAAATATCGGTGTTACAGGTGTTACAGGTGTTACGTCACCCCGCAAAGCCAATGAATACGGGGCTTTAGCTGTAGATCATGGCTGTAACACTTCAATAAACCAAGGTGTTACAGGTGTTACAGACAAATATTGTGTAGCACCTGTAACACCGTGTAGCACCGTATCAAAAACAAGGTGTTGCAGTGCTACACCACCCCACAAACCCAATGCCCGTGCGGGTTTCAGCGATACTGTAGCACCTGTAACACCCGTAACACCGGAAAAACACAATAAGCCAGACAATGCGGACGGAACTGGCAGCATGCTTGCATCATTCGATATGGAAGCAGTGCAGCAGGAGATTGATGCAGGCTATCCAGAGGACTTACTACGCCGCGTCAATAATATTGCCTGGCGACTGATTACGACGCGGGGCTATCCATTCAACGAGGCGATCAAGGCGGCGGCGCTATGGGTTGCGGATAACCCACCCCATGCCGACGAAGCCGCATTCGTTGACGTGATGGCGATGTTTAAGGAGTTGGGCCAATGAGTACGCAACCGATGTTCACACCCAACGACGACGGCTATGATATTTCACCGGCTGGCGTCATCCTGATGATTGCAGGAATGACCTATGGGAAGGATCGAGCGGGTATGTCACGCGCAAGTATCCAGAAATTTACCCTGTTGATTGATGACGTGCTATCAGCAGCACGTGCCAATGGATACAAGCAGGAGGACATATTGCGCACCTTGCTGGCATGGGATACGTCAGGGCCGCGCATGATGCAGATGGTACAGGCCGCATGCGATGCCGCAGGGGACGCCATCATGGACACCGTAATAGAGCGCATGAAGTAGTAACGACAAACGAGGCCCGGCTTAATCGCTGGGCTTTGTTGCGTTTGACCCAGTGGAATTTTAAACGGAGGCGAGAGAGCAGCGGCACCCAGCACACTATGAGCGGGGGGGTGCATTAGGTTCTTTCCAGTCCCTCCAACATGCGGGTGCGAAACGGCGCGAGATTCCACTAGTAACTGGTATGGCAATTAGTTAAGTTCAAAGGTAAGTTGACCGCATCGCAGCGAGCCAGCTTCACGCGCCGCAGAAAGCAGATATGGGAGGCGATGAATCCGGTTGAAATTCTGGGTGGAACAAGCTGTTCCACCCAGATAGCAACCGAACACAAAGACCGCCCGCAAAATCAACAAGGCTTCGCTTCATCCACTGCTGAATCAACCGGTATGACCAAGCAAGCCATCAACCGCCATGTAGCCCGTGCTGAAGCTCTTGGCGACGATATCAACGAAGTGGTGGGCACCAGCAGTTGAAAAACAATCAAATTAAATCAATCGAGGCCGTCAGTCTGGCGCGCACAGTATCAGCCGTCCCAAACTGAGGTTCTCGACAACCATCGTCATCGATGCCAGCATGCCGCGTTATAACCGCGACTTCAAATGATGCTCACCTAAATTTTCAGGTCAGCCATATGGGTAAAATTTTAAATGTCACCCTTGCTAACGTGGCAACGGCTTGCATCACTGGCACAAAGCCACCGGCAAAGATCACCAGTACCTAACGAATCAAGTACCGTGCTATACCCACGCGCACGTGGTCGCAGTTGACGATTTCAGGATGCAGGACAGCAGAAGGACAGCAGCAGTACAGCAGCAGTACAGCAGCAGTACAGCAGCAGTACAGCAGCAGGACAGCAGAAGGACAGCAGAAGGACAGCAGCACGGGGCGCATAGGCAGGCAGGGGGGGGGGCTAAAACTTTGGGCCGCTTTCGTTCTAGACCTCTAGATTTTCCCTTTCACAGAATTTTTCTTCCTTTTCAAAAGGTAATCAAATGGCAGGCGTAGCAGGGGGCGCGTCAAAGTCTGGTGTCTACCTTTCCCAGTACCGTGCCCCCTCCATCGGTGTAACGCTAACCCACAACTTGCCACCAAACTAACCGGCACCACCAGGGCGCGGCATTGTTGACGTTGTGCGCGCGCACGCGAGGGACGCAGTTAAAAAATAATGTTGGAATTAATATTTAAGTAAGTTGGAATTAATATTTAAATAATCGTGAGCGCGCACAGCTTGAGGCAGTATTGAAAAACAATCAAAGGAATCAAACGGTACTGTATGCACGCGGCACCCTGATTGATGGGCACAACCGGCATGAGATATGCACGCGGCTTGGGCTGGCGTTTTCGGTTATCAGCAAGGAGTTTGATAGCCGCGAGGATGCCACCGAATGGATTATCAATAACCAGTTTGGGCGGCGCAACCTGAGCGATTACCAGCGCGGCATATTGGCATTGCGGATGAAGCCGATTTATGAGGCGCGGGCGAAGGTGGCAATGCTGGAGGGGAAAAACCAATATAGCCCTAGTGAGAAATCTCACGAAGGCACTGCACCCATCCGCACCGATGAAGCAGTCGCCAGCCTTGCCAGTATCAGCAGCAACACTATCCGCAAAATCGAGCAGATTGACGCTACCGCAGCGCCGGAAGTCAAGGCACTGGCAGCGGCTGGCGAAGTATCCATCAACCTAGCCGCGCAATTCGTAGCACTGCCAGTTGAGGCGCAACAGGAAGCGATGGCCGCCATTGCCGCCGACGGTTGCCGCGATCCACTGGTTATGTGGGGGGCTTCTGGATTTGAAATCCAATAGCTCTTGTGCGCGCGCGCGAGGGATGGGGCAGGCCGGGATTCCGGGCACTGGTGCCAGCAGTACCGATGCCCATCGTTTCTTTAACAAACTTACGGAATAACGGTGGCAGTGATGAAGCCGATAGTCATCTGGCAGCAGTTCACGCGCGCGCACGCGAGGCAGGGGCAGGGGCTGGGCTAAAAGTCACACGATGCCGCGCAGCAGTACCGATGCCATCAACAATCATCCTAAGCCTAACCAAAAAAGGCGACGGCACCGGGGGGCTATCAAAAGTCTGGAGCGATACCAAGGGCAGTACCGATGCCACCCGTTATGCGCACAACCGCGAATTGAGACTATTTTTCATCTGGCTTAGTCGGGTTCACCGTCACCCTCGTTTCGGGGTTCTCGACGCACCGGCGACAAGTCGGATTTCAAATCGACATTGCCCCCTGACTTTTACGCAGGAGCCGTGCAGGTAAGATTTCGGAACACCACCTTGGGACGATGACGGCACGCACCAGGCAGCGAGACAAGCTGGGCTGAGATTTAAGCCAAGTGATGTATTGGGCGTGGATTGCCGTATCAGTCCGTATCAGCAAGAAAACAGAGAAGGAAATATTTTTGGGGGCATTTTTAGGGGCATTTCTGATTTAAGAGAATTACAAACCCAGTGTATGAAAGGCTTTCAAGAGATTATTAGAGTCGCACCGCTTCCGCCAAGAACACTGCAAACGTTAGCAAAGTTTGCCTAAAACCCCTAAGAAATCAAACACTTAGGGGTTTTTTTACGTCTGTACCGCCTAAGTTTGCCAATTGACACCCAGCTTTTTTAGGGGCACTCTTGGGGGCATGCCCCGAAAGAAAAAAACGGATGCCCCCAAAATGCCTAAAATCGTCACCCCGCTCACCGATATAAAGATCAAGAACGCCAAACCGGAAGCCAAGCCGTACAAGCTGGCAGACGGCGGCGGTTTATATCTGGAGGTCACGCCGACCGGCTCCAAGTTATGGCGAATGAAGTTCAAACAAGCCAACGGTAAAGAAAACCGGCTGTCATTCGGCATTTACCCCGATGTAACGGTGATGCAGGCACGGGCCAAGCGCGACGCAGCACGCAAGCTAAACGCTGATGGCATTGATCCGGGGCAGGCAAAGAAGGACGAGGCCCGGCTAAGTTCAGAGAAAGACGCCAACACCTTTGAAAAGGTGGCGCGGCAGTGGCACGCCAACAAAGCCAGTCATTCATGGCAACCGCAAACGACCGCGCAGAACTTGCGCTCACTGGAAAAAGACCTGTTCCCTTTGATCGGCCATTTGCCTATCGACACCATCAAGGGAAAAATCATGCTGGAGGCATTGCAGGAGATCGAGAAGCGGGGGGCACTGGAAGTCACCCGGCGCGTGGCGACCCTTGCCAGCGGCATTTTCCGGTACGCAGTGACCAAGGAGTTGATCGAGTACGACCCGATACCGGCATTGCGCAACGAATTGAAGCCACGGGTAAAGGGGCACCATGCCGCCATCACGGTTTCAGGGTTGCCCGATTTGATGGTGGCGCTAGGCAAGAACGAAGCGCGCATGTATCCGCCAAACCGGATTGGCTTACGACTGATGACGCTGACCTTCATTCGTACCAGTGAATTAACAGAAACACCTTGGGCGGAAATCGACCTGGACAATGAGCAGTGGA
>CANFED010000128.1 GCA_947445995.1 Oxalobacteraceae bacterium
CGCGAGACGTAGACTTCGACCGCATTGAGCGTCAAGTCCTCGCCCCACGGCAGGATCGCATCAATGATCTGCTGCTTGGAGACTACCCGCGATGCTTGCTGCATCAGGTATTCGAGCACCGCCCATTCGCGCACCGAGAACTCGATCGACTGATTGCCGATATGCGCACGTCGGGCAAAGGTGTCGAGCGTGAGACCACCGACGTTCAGTTCAATTGGCTTGGGTGCACTGCGCCGCACCAGTGCCTTCAGACGGGCCACCAGCTCCAGCGTCGAGAATGGCTTGACCAGATAGTCATCAGCACCGAGTTCAAAACCATGTACGCGATCCTGAATCGCATCGCGGGCCGTCAGCAGCAGTACCGGCACTTGCATGCCATGCAGTCGCAAGCGCCGCACAACCTCGAAACCATCGATGCCGGGCAGACCGATATCGAGCACCAGCACGGCGATTTCCGCATGCCTGATGGCCAGTTCAACGGCGCTCCCGTTATCAACCACATCGACCACCATGCCATGCGAGCGCAGTGCGCGCGCAATGCCATCGGCCAGTATCGAATCATCTTCCGCCAGCAGGACATGCATCGCCGTGTCACTTCAAAAAAAAAGAAAATTGTCAGCTTGCCGTCAGCTTGCCGTCATGGTCCTGACAGGACCGGTCGCTAGTCTACGGCCACTAGTTATCTCGTGCTGTTTTTATTTCCGACCCACCCGATTCAGGATTCCCATGCGCCCTACCACCACCCTCGCTGCCACGCTGATCGCGCTGTTGCTGGCTGCTTGCGCGACACCGGCTCACCATGCGCCGTCCACGCCGCCACATCGTACCGTGCCAGGCACTGTCGTCAGCTTTTATTTTGCCGAGACGCCGCTGCAGGAATTGCCGCCTTGCCTGGCGATGCGCTCGCCGGCAGAGCGCGCCGCGCATCGCTATGTACGGATTAGCACGCCGCGCCTGCGCCAACTGCAAAGCACCGTGGCCGAATGGCCGGATGGCGTGCAACTGGTGCTGAACCAGCCAGTCGATGTGTGGCCCGAGAACTGTGCCGCCGGACAGCTGGGTCGACTGGCGCGCGTGCTGCCGACGCAGCCATGAGCCGCAGCATGACGATGCCGATGCGAGGCGCCCTGCCGCGCGCAAGTCTGTGCCTGCTGCTGGCACTGCTGCTGCAGACCACCGCCAGCGTTGCCAGTAACGGTAACCTGGCGCTGGAAGAAGCCTTGCATACCGCGCATAGCCAAAATCACGACTTGCGTCTGGCCAGCATCGCCATTGCCAGCGCCCGCGCTGCCAGCGTGATGGCTGCAGCGGCACCGAATCCGATGCTGACCGTACAAACGTTCGGTATCAATCCGCACACCGGCATCGGTGCCGGCAGCCTGCGCGACAAGACGGTCGATAGCGCCGTGCGCATCGATCAACTGATCGAGCGTGGCGACAAACGCGCACTGCGCACGCAAAATGCCATGCAACTCGAAAGCGCCGCGCAACATGACCTCGACGACGTCCAGCGCCAGCTCGGCATCGCCGTCAGTCAGGCTTATTACGACGTGCTCGCCGCTCTGGAAAAACAGGTAATCACGCGCCAGAGTGCCGCTCTGTACGACGCCACCGTCGTCGCCGCACAAAAGCGCCTGAAGGCCGGCGACCTCGCCAGCGCCGATGTCGCGCGTCTGCAGATCGATGCGCTGCGTGGGCAAAACGACGTGCTCCAGAGCGGTGCCGACCTGTCCCGCGCGCGCGAAGTGCTGGTGCTGCTGCTCGGCACCCGCGACGATCCGGCCGGACTGATTCCGACCGATCCGTGGCCAGCGAAGCCATTCGACGGCCACCTGTCGCAACCCGTGCAGGACGCCCTGCTGGCGCGGCGCGCCGATGTGCTGGCTGCGCAGGCACGCGTCGATGCAGCCGTCACCGCACACAAGCAAGCGCTGGCCTTGCGCACCCGCGATATCTCGGTCGGTGTTCAGTTCGATCACTATCCGGTCAGCGCAACCAACACGCAGGGCAGCGGCAACACCGTCGGCATCGCGCTGCAAATCCCGCTGTTTGCGCGCTATCAGTACGACGGTGAAATCCGCCTGGCCGACAGCCTGCGCGATAGCGCCACCGAAAACCTGGCACGCATCCGCGATCTGGCGCGCAGCGATCTGGCACGCAGCCGCGCCGATGCGCAAGCCGCCTTCGAGCGCATCGCCCGCTACGACGACGGCTTGCTGGCAGCCGCCCGCAAATCGGTTGATGCCACCGAGTTCGCTTATTCCCACGGTGCCCTCGGCGTGATGGATGTCCTTGATGCACGCCGGACCTGGCGCGCCACGCAACTCGATGCGCTGGCGGCACGGGCCGACTATGCCAAATCCCTGGCGGCCTGGCAGGCTGCTACCAATGAAAGAACCGCACCATGATCCAGTACCGCCACGTCTTCAAGGCAGCTCTGTGCGTCGCCGCCATCGCTGCCGCCTTCGTCGCCGCCTTCGTCACGTATAGCTACGTCAATGCCGCCCCGGAGCCTGCACCGGTCGCCGCACCGGTGCAACAAAAAACGCCGGGCCTGATCGAACTCGGCGCGTCGGCACCGCAACTGTCGTCACTGCGCATCAGCACCGTCAATGCCGAAGCCTTGCCAATGTCCGAACCACTGACCGGCCGCGTAACCTATGACGAAAACCGTACCACCCGCGTCAGCTCGCCGGTGGCTGGCCGGGTCACCGGCCTGCACGCGGAGATTGGCGACGTGGTCGCGCGCGGCGCATTGCTGGCCTCGCTTGATGCGCCCGACCTGGCCACCGCCGACGCTGACTGGCGCAAAGCGCAAGCCGATGAACTGCGCAAGAAGCTCGCCCTGGACCGCGCCCGCACCTTGTTCGACGGCGAAGTCATCGCCCGCAAGGACGTCGAATCGGCACTGGCCGATCAACAGCAAGCCAGCGCCGAAACCCGCCGCGCCGGCCTGCGCATGAAAAGCCTGCATGCCACCGGCAGCGAAAACGGCCAGTTCCGCTTGACCGCACCGCTGGCCGGTGTGGTCGCCGATCGCCAGATCAATCCGGGCCTCGAAGTGCGCCCCGATTTGCCGGCCCCGCTGTTTGTCATCACCGATCTGAACCAGTTGTGGGTCATCGTCGACGTCCCCGACCGCAGTGTCACCGGACTTAAGCCGGGCCAGGCCGTCACGCTTGACACCGATGCGTGGCCTGGCCAGCACTTTGCTGCCCGCATCGAGCGCGTCGGCCTGACGCTGGACCCCGGCACACGTCGCGTGCAGGTGCGTTGTGCCGTCAGCAATCCGGACCACAAGCTCAAGCCGGAGATGTTTGTCCGGGTGGCCTTCCTGTCCGGCGATGGTGCCAAGCAGGCGATCCCGCTACCCAACACCAGCCTGTTTGCCGATGGCGTGGCCAGCTATGTGTTCGTCGAAAAACAGCCCGGCACCTTCGAGAAGCGCCGCGTCAATGTGCAACTGCGCGGTCGCGACATCAGCTATGTCGATACCGGACTGATCAGCGGCGAGCGGGTCGTCACCGATGGCGCTTTCCTGCTCAATGCCGAAGGAGCCGGCGATGCTCGCTAAGCTGGTGGACTTCGTGCTGGCGCAGCGCGTGTTCGTGCTGATCCTGACGCTGGCACTGACGCTGTTCGGTTATCGCGCCCTGAGCAATCTGCCGATCGAAGCCTTCCCGGACGTGCAGGATGTGCAAGTGCAAATCGTCACGCAATTTCCCGGACAGGCTCCAGAAGAAGTCGAGCGCGCCATCACGCTGCCGATCGAACGCGAGATGAGCGGCGTACCGCACCAGACCCAGTTGCGTTCGGTGACGCTGACTGGCCTGTCGGTGGTGACACTGACCTTTGCCGATGGCACCGATGATTATTTTGCGCGTCAGCAGGTACTGGAAAAGCTCGGTAACGTGACGCTGCCAACCGGCATCCAGCCCAGCCTCGCACCGCTGACCACCGCCGTCGGCGAAATTTTTCGCTACATCGTCGAGGCCCCGCCCGAGATGGATGCCAATGCAGTGCGCGCCTTGCAGGACTGGGTGATCCGGCCCGGCCTGCGCATCGTGCCGGGTGTCGCTGATGTAGTCAGTTTTGGCGGCACGGTCAAGGAATACCAGGTACAGATCGACCCGGCCGCACTCAAGCGCTACAACGTCACGCTTGACCAGGTCAGTCAGGCACTGACCAACAACAGCGCCAATGTCGGTGGCGGACTGGTTCGACGTGGCGACGAAGCGCTGGTAGTGCGCGGCATCGGCATCTTCACGCGGCTCGATGACATCGGTCGTGTGATGGTCAGTGCAAAGAACGGCAACACGGTGCTGGTGTCGGACGTGGCAACGGTCACCACCGGTTTCCGGCCACGCTCGGGCGTCGTCGCCTACAACGACAACGACAGCATGGTCGAGGGCATCGTGCAGATGACCAAGGGCAGCAATGCGGCCAAGGTCGTGGCCGACGTCAAGTTGCGCATTGCGGCGATCAACGCCAAACTGCCGCCGGGCGTGCGCCTGAAAACCATCTACGACCGCACCGAGCTGATCGATCATACGGTCAAGACGGTGGCCGAAAACCTGCTGGTCGGCGCGGGACTGGTGATTGCGATCCTGATGCTGTTTCTCGGTAACTGGCGCGCCGCGCTGATCGTCGCGACCGTGATCCCGCTGTCGCTGCTGTGTGCGTTCATCATGCTCGATGCGCGCGGCATTCCCGCCAATCTGATCTCGCTGGGGGCGGTCGATTTCGGCATCATTATTGATAGCGCCGTAGTGCTGGTCGAAGCTCTGATGGTGCGGCTGGCGCTGCAAACTTATGATCCGGCCAGCGGGCTGTCGGCTACTGCGTGGCGCACCCGCACGCTCAAGGAAACCGTGGTCCAGTTGGGCCATCCGATCCTGTTTGCGAAGGCCATCATCATCCTCGCCTTCATCCCGATTTATACGTTCCAGCGGGTCGAGGGCAAGATCTTTTCACCGGTCGCTTTCACGATCAGCTTTGCGATGGTCGGTGCCATCATCCTGACGATGACGCTGGTGCCGACGCTGCTGGCGTGGACCATGCAGCGCCATCCGATGGCCGAACAACACAGCAACTGGATGGCGGCGATGCAGTCGTGGTACCGGCGCATGCTGACCGGCGCACAGCAGCGCCGCACGCTGGTCTTCGGCAGTGCCGCTGCCGCGCTGGTGCTGACGATGGTGCTGGCACCGATGCTGGGCAGCGAGTTTTTGCCGAAGCTCGATGAAGGCAATATCTGGCTGACGATCAGTCTGCCGAACTCCAGTTCGCTGGAAAAAACCCGCGCCATGGAACAGCAGGTGCGCGCCATCCTGAGGAGCTATCCGGAAGTCGACAATGTGCTCTCGCATATCGGCCGACCCGATGACGGCACCGATCCGAAAGGCCCGAACAACATGGAAATTCTGGCCGATCTGAAACCGCATGCCACCTGGAACTTCAAGGACAAGGACGCGCTGGTGGCCGACATCACTGAAAAAATTCATCACCTGCCCGGCCTGCCAACCAATTTTTCGCAAGTGATCCAGGATAGCGTCGAAGAAGCGCTGTCTGGCGTCAAGGGCGAAATCGCGGTCAAGGTCTTTGGTCCGGACCTGAGTATTCTGGCGCAAAAGAGCGAGCAGATCGCCGCCATCCTGACGGCCATTCCGGGTGCCGCCGACGTTGCAGCGGTCAAAATCGGCGGCCAGAGCGAACTCGATATCGTGATGGACCGCGAACGCATGGCCCGGCTCGGCATCAATGTCGCTGATGTCAATACGGCGATCCAGACCGCGCTGGCGGGCAATGCCGTCAATGTCTATTTCGAAGGCGATCGCCGCTTCGATATCGTGATCCGCTTGCAGGAGAATGCGCGCAATTCTGTCGACGATATCGCCGCGCTGCAAATCAGCTTGCCGGGTGCAATGGGCACCGTGGCGCTCGGTGATCTGGCGCGCATCGATATCCGGCAGGGACCTGCACGCATCAGCCGCGAAGCCGGCGAACGCAATGCCTCGGTCAAAGCCAACTTGCTGGGTCGCGATCAGGGCAGCTTCGTCGCCGAAGCCCAGCAGAAAGTCGCCGAGCAAGTGCACTTGCCCCCCGGTTATCAAATCAGCTGGGGCGGCCAGTTCGAGAACCAGCAGCGTGCTGTCAAGCGGCTTGAAGTGATCGTGCCGATCACCGGCCTGCTGATTTTTTCATTGCTGTTCTGGGCTTTCAAGTCGGTCCCGAAAGCCTTGCTGGTGCTGGCCATCGTGCCATTCGCGCTGATCGGCGGCATCCTCGGACTTGCCCTGGCGGGGCTGCATTTCTCGGTTTCGGCGGCGGTCGGCTTCATTGCCGTGGCCGGCATCTCGGTACAGAACGGCGTGATCATGGTCGAGCAGATTATCGAGAACGGACAGGCTGGCCAGAACGGACTGACCAGTTCGATCGAAGGCGCGGTCTCGCGCTTGCGACCGATTCTGATGACGGCGCTGATGGCGGGTCTGGGTTTGCTACCGGCCGCACTGTCGCATGGCATCGGCTCCGAAACCCAGCGACCGTTTGCAGTCGTCATCGTCGGCGGCATTGTCTCGGCCACATTTTTCACGCTGCTGCTCTTGCCGCTGGCCTATGCGTGGTTTTCCAACAAACAAATCAAAAAGGAAATCTGATATGAACTTACCCTCGCTGTATTCAGCAATGCCCTCGCATTCCGTCTGGGAGCGCCTATCATGCGCCTGACCCGCTACTCGGATATCGGACTGCGCGTCCTGATCTACCTCGCCCGCAGCGATGCACGACAGGGCCCGATCACGATGGCTGAAATCGCCGGTCAATTCGACATCCCGCTGAACCACCTGATCAAGGTCGCCGGCCATCTGGCCCGCACCGGCTGGGTCGATGCACTACGCGGACGCAATGGCGGCCTGCGTCTGGTCGTCGATACCAAAACACTGCAGGTCGGCACCATTCTGCGTGAACTGGAAGGCGACGACGAACTGATGGATTGTGAAGGACTGGCCTGCCACTTGCGCAAGGATTGTGTTTTGCGTGCGGCACTGAAGATCGGTCAGCAGGCGTTTTACACGGCAATGAATACCTATACGCTGTACGACCTGTGCGACGGCAAGATCGGCGAACAGATCGTGATGATGCACAGCAGTTTCCTGAAGCAGGCTACCCGACTGCCGATGTAAGCCACCACCAACGTGACAGGCAAAAAAAATGCTGCCGGAAAGGGCAGCTTTTTTTGTGTGCAACTGAGTCAGACACGACTCAGCTGATTGCAACTCAGTTGGCTACAACTTAGTTGCGCACGATTTTCTTGTACTCGTTGGTACGTGTATCGAGTTCAATCACATCATCCTGGCTGACAAACAATGGCACCTGAATCGTATGCTGATTGGCTTCGATGACGTTTTCCAGACGGGCTTCTTTCAGGACGTTGCCTGAGGTATTGCCCTTGACGGCTGGCTCGGCATAGATAATCTGGCGTGCGATGGTGATTGGCAATTCAACCGAAATCGCCTTGCCGTCGTAAAAGACAGCTTCGCATTCCATGCCGTCTTTCAGGTAATGCAGTGCGTCGCCAAGATTCTCTTCTTCGATTTCATACTGGTTGTATTCCGCGTCCATGAAGACGAACAACGGATCAGCGAAGTACGAAAAGGTGACCGGCTTCTTGTCGAGGACAACGACTTCAAACTTGTCGTCACCGCGGAAAACGTTTTCCATTGGCGCGCCGGTCAACAGGTTCTTGGTTTTCCATTTGTAGGTGAAGCCGGTACGGCTTGACCCGTTGACATCAGAGCGAAGCACGATGAAAGGCTTGCTATCCACCATGATGATGTTGCCAACACGAATTTCTTTTGCAGGTTTCATAGAGATGGTCGTAAAAATTAAGTTGTATGAAAATCATCTGGCGCCACTGGGACACCGGCGCCATAGGCTCACGATTCATCGAAAAAAGACGCTATCGGGCGACCGCGGATTGTACCTTGTTTTCTTCGGCGACAGACCGAAGAGCGACGGCAAACTTCAGCAAATTCGCCGTCAGGTCCCCGTGCAGTTGCATTTTCTGCTGCCAATCCGTCGCCGCGCGAGCGATTGCTGGCAGGTCTGCGAACAATCGCGGCCACAGCACGGACCAGTCTTGTTCAGCGGGCGCACTGTCGTTCACGGCGTCGTTCCAGAGGAGTGATGCAGCAATCAGGCTGTCACTTGCTGGCGCATAGCGCTGCAAAAACGCCCGCAGTTTGACGTGATGCAGATTCTCGTCCTGCGGATAGATATGCCAGACAAAGGCACGGCCAGCCCACTGGGCACGCACGAATGAATCCTCGCCACGGACAATATTGAGGTCGCAGGCCCACAGCAATTTGTCGTAATCCGGTTGTGCCACAAACGGCAACACGCGCAGCGTCAGCGCACCGCGTGTGCGGACCACACCCGGCCTGGCCGGTTCGCCGAGAAATGCCTCCACCGCATCGACGGCCACACCTTCGGGAACCAGACAAGTGATGGCCGCCCCGTGCCGCTGCCATACCTCGAACAGCGCCGCCACCGGTGCATGCGGATAGCAAAATAGCGAGACCTTGAGAGCCGCGATTTCCATTGGCGTCACGCCTAGCATTGCCAGAAAATGCCTGCTGAGCTCCGGATCACCCTGAAATTGCAGACGCTGTTGCTGCAACCCGGCTTCGTGCAGCAGGCCGCCGGTCTGTGCAGTGAAGCCTGGGAAAAAAAAATGCTTGGTCAGCGACAGACGCGGATGCGGCGACGGCAAGGTGTGGCACCCTTCGACCCATGCTTCGGCACTGAGTCCTTCGAGGTTCAGCCAGACCGGCTGCGGCACGCACTGCGCCATCGCGGCGACATAGCCGGGTGGGAGTTCGCAACCAAAAAATTCGATGACGAACTCGGCGATCTGGTCCGCTAGAAAAACACCGTCCTGATCGCGCCAGTGCTGCACGGTCACGCCGGCGACCTGCTGTACGTCGGCATCAGGTTGTACCGCCGGACACAGACGCCGGAAGCTGACCAGGTCGTCGACCCAGAGGGTGACGGCAATGCCGTGTTCCTGATGCAGTTGCCGGGCCAGACGCCAGCAAATACCGATGTCGCCGAAGTTGTCGACGACTTTGCAAAACAGGGCGAGTGATCGTGGCGGCGGCATGGCGAGGTTCATGAGGGACAGTGGCAGTTCAGGGAAGTATCGGGATCGGTAGCGGAAAATACAGCACGCACTGCGCACATTATGCATGGTCGACGGCTTATACTCGCGCCTCGCTCAACAAGGAAGCTGCCATGGAAACCATCCCGGAAATCCGACCCGGTCAATCGATCGAACTGCTCAAGGAACTGCACATCCTTACCCGCGATGGCAAGCTCAACCAGGACAGTCGGCGCAAGCTCAAGCAGGTCTATCATTTATATCAATTTATCGAACCACTGATGAAGGCCGTGCAGGCGACGTCCGGCGAAGGCGGCGTACGACTGGTCGATCATGGTGCCGGCAAGTCGTATCTTGGCTTCATCCTGTACGACCTGTTCTTCAAATCGCTCACCGATGGCTCGCATATTTATGGCATCGAAACCCGCGATGAGCTGGTCAAGAAATCCGAGGAACTGGCGAAGCGCTTGCACTTTCCCGGCATGTCATTCCTGAACCTGTCGGTGGCCGACTCGATCGACTCGCCCTTGCTGCCCGAACAGATTGACATCGTCACGGCGCTGCATGCCTGCAATACGGCGACTGACGATGCCATTCATTTCGGCCTGAAAAAAAAGGCCAGGCACATGGTGCTGGTGCCGTGCTGCCAGGCGGAAGTCGCCTCGGTACTGAATCGTTTAAAAGGCAAGGCACTCGGCAAGAGCGCACTGACCGAATTGTGGCGCCATCCATTGCATACGCGTGAATTCGGCAGCCAGTTGACCAATGTGCTGCGCTGCCTGCAACTCGAAGCCCACGGCTATCAGGTCAGCGTGACCGAGCTGGTCGGCTGGGAGCACTCGATGAAGAACGAGCTGATCATCGCGACCTACAAGGATTTGCCGCGCCGCCGGCCGGCCGAACGCCTGCAGGAAGTGCTGGGCTCGGTCGGCCTGGAAGAAATGAG
>CANFED010000129.1 GCA_947445995.1 Oxalobacteraceae bacterium
CACGCAGCAGTATATTTTTGACGAAGAATCGGCTGCGGGCGGCGCTCCGCGCGCGGTACCGTTCGGCCTGAAAATGGTCGCCCCGGTACTGATGCAACTCGGCTCGCCGGAGCAGCAGCAACGTCATCTGCCAAAAATTCTGGCCGGTGAAGAGTGGTGGTGTCAGGGTTATTCGGAACCTGGCGCCGGCTCCGATCTGGCCTCGGTGAAGACCCGTGCGGTGCGCGATGGCGACAACTATGTCGTCAACGGCCAGAAAACCTGGACCACGCTTGGCCAATATGCCGAATGGATTTTTTGTCTGGTGCGAACCGATACCGAGGTCAAACCGCAGCGCGGGATTTCATTCCTGCTGATCGACATGGCGTCACCCGGCATCACGGTGCGTCCGATTATCACGATGGATGGCTCGCATGAGGTCAATGAAGTCTGGTTCGACAATGTGCAGGTCCCGCTTGCCAATCTGGTCGGTACGGAAAATCAGGGCTGGACTTACGCCAAATTTTTGCTCGGTCACGAACGCACCAACATCGCCGGCATCGGCATCGGCAAGCGTGAACTGGCGCGCCTGAAGCGGGTCGCGGCGCAGCAAATCAAGCACGGCAAACCGCTGTTGCAAGACCCGTTGTTCGCTGCCCGCATCGCGCAAATCGAGATCGACCTGATCGCGCTGGAGATCACCAACCTGCGCGTGCTGGCCGCCGAAGCCGAACGCCGCACGCCGGGACCGGAAGCCTCGATCCTGAAAATCAAGGGTACCGAAATCCAGCAGGCGATTACCGAATTGCTGGTGCAGGCGGTCGGCCCGTATGCGTTGCCACTGCGGCGCGAAGCGATGGCCGATGGCTACACCGGCACACAGGTCGGACCCGATGATGCGACCGCGCTGGCAGCCGGTTATCTGAACATGCGCAAGCTGTCGATTTATGGCGGCTCGAACGAAATTCAAAAAAACATCATTGCGCAAATGATCCTGGGACTCTGAGATGGACTTCACTTTTACCGACGAGCAGAACATGCTGCTCGAGACAACCCGACGCACTCTCGGCAAAGATTACGACTTTGCGGCGCGCCAGAAAATCAGTGACGGCTTCAGTGCCACCGCCTGGCAAGGCTTTGCCGATCTCGGCTTGCTGGCGCTGCAAGTACCGGAAGCCGACGACGGACTTGGCGGCACGCCGGTCGATACGCTGCTGGTGATGACGGCGATGGGTGAAGCACTGGTGCTGGAACCGTATCTGGCCAGTGCGATCATGGCCACCACGCTGATTGCACAACTGGGCAACGCACAGCAGCGTGCAGCACTGCTACCGGCGCTGCAGGATGGCACACTCATTGCCGTGCCTGCGCATGATGAAGCCGGCAGTCGCTTCGACTGGCGGCAGATCGCCACCCGTGCCACTCCGACTGCGGATGGCTTCGTTATCCATGGCGAAAAGTGCCTTGTCGTCCACGCTGGTTCAGCGCATTTATTGCTGGTCAGTGCACTGCTGCCCGACGATCGCCTCGCCGTGTTTGGTATTGCGCGCGACACACCCGGTGTGCGACTGGTGTCGTATCAAACCGTTGATGGTGTGCCGGCGAGCGAAGTTTTCTTCGATCAGGTTGTCGTGACCGCCGACGCGCTGTTCGACAATGCCGACACCGCGCTAGCGGACATGCGTGATCGCGCGCTTGCTGCGGTGTGCGCCGAAGCAGTCGGCATCCTCGACAAGCTACTCGCAGCCACCGTGCAATATGCGCGTGACCGGCAGCAATTCGGTGTTGCGATCGGCAAATTCCAAGCCTTGCAGCATCGCATGGCCGACATGGTGCTGCATTGCGAGCAGGCGCGCTCGATGAGTTTTCTGGCAGCAGTGCGCTGTACGGATGTCAACGTCGCGCACCGCAGCGCAGCGCTCTCGGCCGCCAAAGTCGTCATCGGTCAGGCTTGCCGTTTTGTCGGGCAGCAAGCGGTGCAATTGCATGGCGGGATGGGTGTGACGGACGAACTGATCGTCAGTCATTACTTCAAACGGCTGATGGCCATTGAGCTGCAATTCGGCAGCACGGATCAGCATCTGGAAACGTTTGCGGCGCAACTGAAGGCGGCCTGACCTCCCCGCTCACACTGTCATTGCATTGCGAGCAATCAGGTTGCGTACAATCTTCATCGACACCGGCAAACACGGTACTTCTTTCTTCCGGATGACCGGAAATTGCATTCCGCCTCTGTCTGGCGCGACCATCTGACGGCGCGCCAGACAGATCTTGCCGTTGATCCGCCAGCGCAGCATTCCTTCCCCCCCCACAAGGAGCAACGCCATGGCAGAAGCCACCCCGATTCCGTCCGAACAATTCTCCAGCCATTGGCTGGAGAATTGGCATGGACCAAAAACACGCTGATCCTTGACCGCTGCCAACACGCGCAGGAACGCGAGTTCTACCTGCGCGCCACCGCCCGCTTCGGCTGGACCCGCCGCGTGCTTGACCACCAGATCGATGGCAAGACGTTCGAAAAATACCTGCTGAACCAGACCAGCTTCGATGCAGCGCTACCTAAAGCCGTGGCCAGCCAGGCCAGGCTGGCAGTGAAGGATCACTACACGTTTGCCTTCCTGGAACTGGCCGGGGCCCACGAAGAGCGTGAGCTGGAAGCGGCGCTGCTCGGCAAAGTGCGTCACTTTCTCCTTGAAATGGGGCCGCACTACGCGTTTGTCGGCAACCAGTACCGGTTGACCGTCGGCGGTAGCGACTTCTTTATCGACTTGCTGCTCTACCACAGGGTATTGAAAAGCCTGATCGCCATCGAACTCAAGGTGGGCGAATTCCAGCCTGAATACAAAGGCAAGATGGATTTTTATCTGGTCGCCTTGAACGAACAAGTCAGGGTCGAAGGAGAAAACGATGCGATCGGCATCATTGTGTGCAAGAGCAAGAACCGCACGGTGGTCGAATACGCCCTCAAGACCACCACGATGCCGATCGGCGTCGCCACCTATGGCACCAGCTCGCGTCTACCGGAGGCCTATCGCAATTTGCTTCCTACCGAACAGGAAATCGCGGAGCGCCTGAAAGACTGGCACCTGCCGGACGCGGAGTGTTAGACCTTCATCGGCAGAATCACCATTTGCAATCCATCGAAATGCAAGCGCCGCTGGATCGCCAGCGCCGCCTGATTGTGCAACAAGCGGATAAACCAGTTGTCCGCCTCGAAGATCAGTTTGCTGGTGAAAAAAATCGCATTCGGATAAGTCCGGCTGATGGCTTCACATTGATGGGTGACTTCATCAACGACATCGGTGCCAAAGCCGAGCGAAGACGCCGAGGCCATGTCGTGACTATGGCAAAAATCAACGAAAAACTTCAGCGTGGCATTGGCTTCGGCGCGCATCAGTTCGACCGCCCCTTCGCCTCCATAGGCGTGCGAATCGACGGTGCGCGCATTGACAAAAATGAAGTTCTTGAAATGTCGGGGGAACATGCGCTGCACCCACAGCAGCGCATGCAAACCGCCACCACGTGACGTTCCAACGATGAAGACGGCAGTTTGATTTTCCGGATCGGGTTCGACCGCACCGACATGCGGACCAAACGGCTGGTTGGCAAACACCTGATCGACCGAGCGGATCGCTTCCTTGGTCTGGTTGTAATGATTGCGAATGTAAATGCACAGCCCCGCGATCGCTGCAATGATGAGCGCCGTGGCCCAGCCACCTTCAGTAAATTTTTCGACCAGCAAGACGATCAGGATACTGAAACAGATCAAGAAGCCGAGCAGCGAGAGCAGGAAGCGACGTAACCAGTGCTCCAGTTCATGCCGATGGCGCCACCAGTACAGGCACAGTCCGAACAGTGAAATAGCGAACGTCAGGAATACCGAAATCGAATACAGCACCACCAGCAAGGTGACGCTACCGCGGGTCCAGAACAGGATCGCCAGTGCGGCGACGCCCATTACCAGAATACCGTTTTGGGTGACCAGCCGGGTCGAGAGGTAGCGGAATTTATGCGGCACCCATGAATCGCCCGCCATGTTCGACAGCACCGCAGGGCCACCCAGAAAACCGGTATTGGCGGCGACAAACAACAAGCCGGCTTCGAATGCCAGAACGACGATCAAGGTCAGCTGATTACCCCAGGCCCCCATACCGAGACTGTCGATAATGGCCTTGAACGTGGTCGCGTTGAGCGTCTGGCCTTCGATCGGGCGGGCGTCCCACAACAGGTACAGCAAGATGATGCCGCTGGCCGTGAATGCCAGCGATAGCGCCATGTAGAACATCGTCATCTTGCCGGTATGAACGCGCGGCTCCGCCAGGATATTGACGTTGTTCGACACCGCTTCCAGGCCCGTGTAGGTTCCGCCGCCTTGGGAGTACGCGAGCAGCAACATGCCCGAGACACCTATCCAGCCAATATTGCCCGCCAACTGCGTCGTCTCGGCAAGTGTGTTTGGCACCAGCTCGGGTAAATTGCCGGCATGGGCAATGATGCCGTAGACAATCAGGAACAAATGGGTCACCACGAAACCAAGAAAGATCGGCAAGAGAATCTTGATGGCTTCTTTCATGCCGCGCAAATTCAAGATGATCAGCAGGCCGATGACCACCACTTCGGTCCATAACTTGTAGGCATGAAAGCCCAGAGGTAATAGCGAGGCCAGCGCTTCGACACCGGCTGCAACGGAGATGGCAACCGTCAGCACGTAATCGAGGATCAGCGCGCATCCGGCGATCAGTCCCATGTAAGGCCCGACCAGTTTCGACGCGACCCGATAGCCCCCGCCACCGGTCGGGAACAACTCGATCACCTGGTTGTAGGCCAGCGCAATGATGAACACTGTGAGCGCGGTTGCAATGGCCATGTACAGGCCGAGGTGGGTATGCTGACCGAGAGCGCGGAAGGTTTCTTCGGGACCATACGCCGAGGACGACAACCCATCCGCCCCTAGTCCGACCCATGCGAGAAAAGCCACCAGTGCAAGCGAATGTCGCGTTTCACTTTTCAGTGGATCAAGCGCTTTGCCCAGAAAAAATTCCCGGATTGTTTTCCCACGGATCATCGGTGGTGACCGCTGCGGGCGGCTGTTATGGTCGAGCGGGAATGATACCTTGAAGTTTATGACGCAACGGCGAAATCAGCCGGTCAGCAAGGTTGCTCCGTGCGGCTTAATGCGCCATAATGCTGCCTGCGTTGCCGGGATGGCGGAACAGGTAGACGCACGGGACTCAAAATCCCGCGCTGAAAGGCGTGCCGGTTCGATTCCGGCTCCCGGCACCAAGAACATGTTTTATACCGTATCAAGAAGTCTCAAAACCCGCTCTGCATCTAGCTCAGCGGGTTTTTTGTTGTCTCAAGCAATTGCACCCTGTAGCATCACATACCAACACTTTGTTGGTTCTTTTGTTGGTATGTGTAAAACGGTCAAAACGACATACCAACAACCGGGGGAAATATGGCTCTAACGGATATTGGTATTAAGGCGCTCAAGCACAGCGGCGCGAAGGCTGGCGACAAGCATGCAGACGGTCAATCTCTGTTTCTGCTGGTTAATGCTGCTGGCAAATACTGGCGCATGAGTTACCGCTTCGACGGCAAGCAAAAGACGCTGGCGCTCGGCGTGTATCCGGCAGTCTCATTGCTCAAAGCCCGAAAGAAGCGCGACGAGGCGCAAGTACTAATAGCGGACAAGATCGACCCCGGCCAAGCCAAGCGCGAGGACAAGCAAGCCAGAGCCGACGCAGCGGAAAATACTTTCGCAGTCGTGGCACAGATATGGATGGATAAGACGAAAGCCAGCCGCGCACCCAGTACGCACGTCAAGCTGTCGGCATGGCTCAACAAGGACGTGATCCCCTGCATCGGCTCAAGACCAATTTCCACACTCAAGCCGCGTGACGTGCTGTTGATGCTTCAACGGATCGAGGCACGGGGCGCTGTCGATTCTGCGCACCAGATCAAACAGCTATGCGGACGGATATTCCGCTTTGCCGTGGCGACCGGATCGGTGAGTACGGTCACACCCCGTGATGGCTTATGCGGCTGATTTAATCAAATAGCGTGATGGGGAATGGGGTGTGCCCCTCAAGAACCTTGAACAAACGATCCTCGTGGGGCAGTCTCTAGTTTCTGAGAAGAGAGACAATTCAAGTGTGCCACGCCCTCCTGGAAGACATCAAGTTTTTTGACTTATTGCTACGCATAGACCGGGAATTGGCAGCGCAAAAGCGCACCGATGGCTGCCCCTGTGGCGGGATGCTTCACCAGGCAAATTATCCGCGTAAGCCACGTGGCTGCCTTGATGTGGTTCGGTCGAACTACGTTTCCCGATTCAGTTTTTGCTGTAGTACTTGCCGCAAGCGGTCGACCTCGACGTCGGTGCGCTTTCTTGGTCGGCGCGTTTATCTGGGGCTGGCAGTGGTACTGATGTCGACTCGGCCCAGCAGACCGACACCAACTCTCTTGCGAGCAACGCAACGGCTGGCGATTCCCATTCGGACCCTGCAACGCTGGCGGCAGTGGTGGCGAGATCAATTTGCCCACACTGACTTCTGGCAGACCGTCTGCGCACGCTTCATGCCGAGCGTGGACATGTCCGTGCTTCCTGGCAGTCTTCTCAAGCGATTTCCCGGTGCTGCTGATGAGCAGTTGTACCGGCTGCTGGTCTTTCTCTCGCCGATCACGATCGGGTATCCGGTCACGTTACGGGAGGGTCGCTGATTTCACGCAGAGCTTGCCAATATCCCCCAATCGCTTGAACTTGTAGTCTTGCTTCCTGGTGTGGCACCGCCGGTGCCGCCTCATTGGGAGACCTGTTTGAGTGCACATTTCGATTCCCCTAAACGTGATCGCTGGGCGCGCTTGCGCTTCTCGATCATCGGCCCGCTGCTGGCATCCCCGCCGGCGGCCGGTCAACTTTATGGCGCATTACAGGCGTTGGCAGCCAAATCCTGGCGGCATCCGGAATCCGGACTGGATGTCTGTTTCAGCGTTACCAGCATGGAGCGCTGGTATTACGTCGCCCGCCGTAGTGTCGATCCTGTTGCTGCACTGCGTGACCGACACCGCGGTGATGTGGGTCGCTTTCCGAGCATGACGCCTTCGGTCATTGACGCCCTGACCACGCAATATCGCGAACATACCGGCTGGACCATGCAACTGCATTTCGACAACCTGCGCAGCGCTTTCAAGGACGGTGCCGTGTCGCTGCCGTCCTATCCGACCATTCGCCGCTATTTGCAGGCGCAAGGCATGTTCCGCCAGGCCCAGCCCAAACGGGCCACCGCCGGTGCCTTGGCCGCGCGGGACCGTCTGGAGCGGCTCGAAGTGCGCAGCTTCGAAGTCGATCACGTCAGCGCCTTGTGGCATCTGGATTTCCATCACGGCGCGCGCAAGATCCTCACCCGACAGGGCACCTGGGCCACACCCATGCTGCTGGGGGTGATCGATGATCGTTCACGGTTGGTCTGCCATCTGCAATGGTATCTGGATGAGACGGCCGAAAGTCTGATACATGGATTGTGTCAGGCGTTCATGAAGCGCGGTCTGCCGCGCGCGCTCATGACCGACAATGGCGCGGCCATGCTGGCCGAGGAAACGACGGCGGGCCTGGCCAGGTTAGGCGTGCTGCACCAAACCACGCTGCCTTATTCACCCTATCAGAATGCGAAACAGGAATCCTTCTGGGGCCGCGTCGAAGGCCGTTTAATGGCCATGCTCGAAGGCGATGCATCGCTCACGCTCGACGAACTCAACCTGGCCACCCAGGCCTGGGTAGAGCAGGAATACCATCGCACGGTGCATTCGGAAATCGACACCACACCCTTGAAGCACTATCTGGCAGGGCCGACTGTGCGTCGTGACAGCCCGAATGCCGCTGCGCTCGGTGCCGCGTTTCGCATTGAAGTCGCGCGTCGTCAGCGACGTTCCGATGGCACGATCAGCCTGGCATCCCAACGCTTCGAAATTCCCTCGCGGTACCGCCATCTGGCCAACGTCCATGTGCAATACGCACGCTGGAACCTGTCGCGCGTCGATCTCGTCGAGCCGCGTACCGGCACCATTCTTTGCATGATCAAGCCGCTCGATAAATCGGCCAATGCCGCCAGCGTGCGCCGACGCCTTACCCCAGCGGCGACCGACCTGTCGCCGCTGCCTCCCTCCGGTATGCCGCCACTGCTGCGCGAACTGCTGGCGGATTACTCGTCGACCGGCCTGCCGCCGGCCTATCTGCCTGTCATCGACAAGGACGCACCATGAATCAGAAGTTGCTCGCCCTCTACGGGCTGAAATGGAATCCGTTCTCGCCTGACTTGCCTACCGAGGCAATCTACGTCTCGCCCAGAAGCGAGAATTTCTACTGGCGCATCGAACACGCGCTGATCAGGGAAGGCGGCTTTGCCATGATCCATGGCGATCCCGGCAGTGGCAAGAGCGTTGCTCTGCGCTTGCTTGCCGAACGCCTCGGGCGGCTACCGGACATTCAGGTGGGCGCCATCAGTCATCCGCAAAGTAACCTGGCGGACTTCTATCGCGAAATGGGCGATATCTTCGGTGTGGCTTTGCGTCCGCACAACCGCTGGGGCGGCTTCAAAGCACTGCGTGAATTGTGGATTGCCCATGTGGAGACGACGCACCGGCGTCCCGTCCTGCTCATCGACGAGGCGCAGGAAATGACGCCGGCAGCACTGTCCGAGCTGCGCCTGCTGGCATCGGCGCGCTTCGACTCGCAGCCACTCTTGTGCGTGGTGCTCGCCGGTGATGCGCGCCTATTGGAGAAACTGCGGCGCGAAGAGCTGATCCCCCTGGGCTCGCGCATTCGGACACGACTCGCTACCGAATTCGCCAGTCGCGACGAACTGCTTGCCTGTCTCGATCATCTTCTAGCCGGTGCGGGCAATGCCAGTCTGATGACGCCACAGTTACGCCATACCTTATGCGATCATGCGGCCGGCAATTACCGGATCATGACGACCCTAGCCGCCGAACTACTCGCCGCTGCCGCGCAGCGTGACTTGCCTGTGCTGGACGAGAAGCTCTATCTGGACGTCTTCGTCCAACCGGACACGTCGCCGCAGCGGCGCACCGCGGCGCGTTAATCTGGAACGAACACATCCTGTCCACTGGTCCTGTCAGCACCACCATTGCGTTATCTGCAATCGCTGGCAAGGTGCCAACTTATGAACAAATATCTTTGATATTAAAGCGCCGCCAGCTTGAATAGCTGGCGGCGCTTTAATATCAATTTGGTATGCCTTGCGGCCATCAATGATCGTGAATGTTGCGCCATCAAATTAACTGACCACACTCAACTTACTAAACCACCTTGCTATCGTTTTCTGCGCGTTTTGCTCCGTAAGATTTGCGCCAATTGTTCTTCCGTGTGCCACCACTTGACTCTTCAAAGTAAAAGCTGCTTCATTCGCAGACTTCCAGTTACCAGAGCGGTATAAATCAACAGCCCATTCTCGAAGTGCCACCATGGGTGCGTGACGCTTAATCGCTCCAGCTTTACCAATTGCAGAAAAATCAAGTTGCGCGGCCTTTTCCGCAACTCGCTCCGCATCCATTTTTTCCTTTAGTTCTGCGCGCCATTTGCTCAATTCGTCGTTCGATAGGCTGCGTTCGGCATAGCAAACTATTTCCATTGCCTCAACAATAATATTTCCAGAAATAATTATGTTTTCCGGTCTACAAAAGAATATGCTCGAATGAATCGTAATTTTTTCATCGTTTATTTTTTCTGGAGTAATCAATAAACCAATTGCATCATCCAGCTTCATTAATGCAAGAACAGCGTAGCACTCAGCTTCTGTGGCGAATGGAAACCCATCAATATCATCGTATAGATAACCAGTGGACAAAATATCTTGCAAGGCATAGAGACAATAAATATTTTCCTCAGTGGGAATATCTGGATTGTTACCTGCCCATCTTGGCCAACTCTCTAGCAAGTCTCGGCGGAGTCAAGAACCAAGTGCAACACGTTAATGGATCGTAGCCGATTCGGCCTGTTTCATATTGTCGATGATCTCGCCATAGACTTCGAGCGGGCTTCGATAGTCGAGCACTTTGCGAGGGCGGGTA
>CANFED010000130.1 GCA_947445995.1 Oxalobacteraceae bacterium
CCTCGGTCATTCGGAATCCATGAGTCGCATTTCTTCCCTCTACAAGATACGCAAGTTTCCAGAGGCAATCGTGTATCAAAAACCTGGGGATAGAAAATGAAACGTATCCTGATTGTCGATGACGCGGCCACTGTACGGATGTACCACCGCAGCATCCTGGAAGCCGCCGGCTATGAAGTCGACGAAGCCATCAATGGTATCGAAGCACTTGAAAAAGCTTTGAATGCGACCTACGACCTGTACCTGGTCGACGTCAACATGCCCAAGCTCGACGGCTACTCGTTCGTGCGCGAACTGCGCGGCCATTCGACCATCCCGCAAGCGCCTGCGGTGATGATCTCGACCGAAGCCAAGACCAGCGACCAGACCAAAGCTTTCGAAGCGGGTGCCAATATGTACATCATCAAGCCGACCAGACCTGACTTGCTGGTCGCGCATGTACGCCTGCTGCTTGGTGACACCAGCACATGACGCCGTTACTGCAGCAGTTTCTGTCGGAGGGGCGCGAATTCTTGCAAGGCATTAGCGAGAAATTGATGCAGCTCGAAAACACGCCCGACGATGGCGCGCTGATGGGCGAGCTGTTCCGGCTGGTGCATACGCTCAAGGGTAATTGCGGCCTGTTCGACTATCCGGAAATGCTGCGCGTGTTGCACGCTGCCGAAGATCTGATGATGGTGGTACGCGAGGGCGATCTGCCCTACAGCCAGCAACTGGCCGACCGATTGCTCGATGCGATGGATTTTGTCAGCCTGCTGCTCGACGAGATCGACGCAGGCAATGACAACGCTGCCGCCCATGCCCCGGCCGCCGTGGCGATGGCGGCGGCGTTGCGTCGACTGATCGCCGCACCGGATGCGACCACGGACGGCAACGATGTGGTGACGAGCGCGCCCGACGATGCGCCCGGTCTGCCGTTACATCAGGTGCCGGAAGCTTTGCGCATGGACTGGTATCGGGCTGGCACCGCGCTGCTATGGATCAGCTACACGCCCGAAGCCGAATGTTTTTTCAAGGGCGAAGATCCGTTCTTCCTGGTACGCAATGTGCCTGGCATCGCCTGGCAGCGCGTCAGCGCCGTCAGTGCCTGGCCGGCGCTGACCGAACTCGATGCGTATCACAGCAACCTGCACCTCGAACTGGTCAGCAGCGCCAGCCGTGCCGAGCTGGACGAACACTTCCGCTATGTGCCGGAACAGGTCACGATCACGCCCTTCTCCGCACTCGCGCTGGTCCTGCCGCAAGGTGATGAAAACGGCGGTCCGGTCTACGAAGATTTCGTGCTGGCCGCGCTGGCCCATCTGGCGCGCGGCGACCTTGCCACGCTAGAGCGGGCAGCGCGCTCGATGCTGGAATTATCGGCCGCCGGATTGTGGCTGGCCTCGGCTCTGCGCTGGCTGCTGGTGATCCTCGACACCGAACCGGCCAACCGCGCAGCACTGCATGCCGTCATCGTCTCGTTGCGCACGTTTGCGCCGCCGCGGCTATCGGCGCAACCCACCGCCACCACGATCGACACCCCCGCCGTACCTGCAGCGTCCCCTGCGCCAGCACCGGCACCGGCACCGGCGACTTCAGCGGCACAAGAGATCGCCGCCACTGTCATCGCCAACCAGCTGATGATCCTGCGCATGCCGGATCAAGTGAACTGGTTGCCAGGACGACTGAAAGCAGTCGGCTCGACGCTCGCTGCCTGCTTTGCCAGCATCGGGCGGTCCGACCTGCTGCCCGGACTGGATACCGCACTGGCTTCGGCGATGGCGCAATCGGCCTCGGCGGTGCTGCTCGACTGGCTGGTCGCAGTGACCGAAGGGCCAGCTGAGGTGGCCGCTCCGAGTCCCAATGCCACTGACGCCAATACAGCGGTCGTGAAAGAAATCGACGCACCCGACAACGCGGTCGTACCCGCCGCCGACGGCGATATCAAGTTCAACCGGCGCGCCGACGACAATGCCGTTGCCAGCGCCAAAACCCTGCGCGTCGACCAGGAAAAAATCGATCGCCTGATGAACCTGATCGGCGAAATGGTGGTCGCCAAAAATGGGTTGCCGTATTTGGCCGGTCGCGCCGAAAGTGTCTTTGGCGTGCGCGAACTGTCGCGTGAAATCAAGGCCCAGTACGCGGTGATCAACCGCATCGCCGAAGAGATGCAGGGCGCCATCATGCAGGTACGGATGATGCCGGTGTCGTTCGTGTTCCAGCGCTTTCCGCGACTGGTACGCGACATCTCGCGCAAACTCGGCAAGGAAGTCAATCTGGTGCTGATCGGCGAAGACACCGAAGCCGACAAGAACATTATCGAGGCGCTGGCCGATCCCCTCATCCATATCGTACGCAACAGTCTCGATCACGGTCTCGAAGCGCCCGATGTGCGGCGCGCTGCCGGCAAGCAGCCCGAAGGCAAACTGGAGATCCGGGCGACACAGGAAGCCGGTCGCGTGATCATCGATATCATCGACGATGGCAAGGGCATCGACCCGGACATCATCAAGCGCAAGGCCTACGAAAAAGGTCTGATCGACGAAGCCACGCTGGAACGCATCAGCGATCAGGAAGCCATCAACCTGGTATTTGCGGCCGGCTTTTCGACTGCCGAAGTGGTGTCCGACCTGTCCGGTCGCGGCGTCGGCATGGATGTCGTGCGGGCGGCGGTCGAACAGGTCAACGGCATCGTCACACTGGAAAGCAAGGTCGGCGAAGGAACGCGCTTGCGGCTGTCGCTGCCGTTGTCGATTGCGGTCACCAACGTGATGATCATCGAATCGAACAAGCAAATTTTTGGCGTGCCGATGGACATGGTGGTCGAAACCGTCCGTGTGCCACGCAGCGAAATCCATGCAATCAAAAATCACCAGACCGCGGTCTTGCGTGGCCGCGTGGTGCCGCTGCGCTCGCTCAATACGCTGCTGGCGACCGACGCCGAACAATGCGCCAACGACGAAGATGAACTGGCCACGCTGGTAGTGCGTCTGAACGGCGAGCATGTCGGCATCGTCGTCGATGACTTCCGCGAAGTGGTCGACATCATCCTCAAGCCGATGGGCGGCATCCTCGGCGGGCTGTCCGGCTACACCGGGTCGGCGTTGCTTGGTGATGGCTCGGTGCTGATGGTGCTCAACCTCAAGGAGCTGATCTGATGCCTGTTCACTACAAAAAAAACCTGGCCGTTTTTGATGAGGTTGTCAGCGTCGAAGACGCCGAAGACCTGCTGCAATGGTGCCAGAAAAATCCCAAGGCAAAAGCGGATTTCTCGGGCTGTATCCACCTGCACGCGGCCAACCTGCAAGTACTGATGGCCGCCGCCGTGACGGTCACGGCCTGGCCCCATGACCCATCCCTGGCGACCTGGCTGCATGCAGCCCTGGACGCCTGAACAATCAACAATCAACAAGAAGCAAGGAAACACAATGGCAAAAACCATACTGGTCGTCGATGATTCGGCAACGATGCTGATGAGTCTGAAAAACAGCCTGGAGATCAGCGGCTTCACCGTGATCACTGCCGCCGATGGCGTCATCGCGCTCGACAAATTGCAAAAAGGCGGCAAACCCGACCTGATCATCACCGACATCAACATGCCTAACATGGGTGGCATCGAGTTCATTGGCAAGGCGCGTGCGCTGCCCGGCTATCGCTTCATTCCGATTCTGGCGCTGACCACCGAAAGCCAGCAGGCCCGGCGCGACGAAGCCAAGAAGCTTGGCGCCACCGGCTGGCTTGTCAAGCCCGTCGGCGGTGCCGATCTGATCAAGATCATCAAGCAGGTCTTGCCCGGAGCATGACCATGGCCTATCCCGTCAGCCGCCTGCAGGAATCGGCGCAGACCGCGTGGCGTTGGTACTGCCGTCGCACCAGCGCGGTCGCGCCGGCGTGGCAAATGATCTTGGTCGGGCTGACGGCGCTCCTGCTTGGCCGCATGCTGCCGGCCGCCACACTGCAAGCCAGCGATGACTGGCTCGGCCGTCCCGGCGACAGTTTGCTGCTACTGGCTGTGCTGGTGATGACGGCGGGTGCTCTGCTGGCATGGCGATCCTCTTCGCAACGACTGCCAGCAGAGACCAACCTCGCTGCGCAGATCCATCCGGCACAGGCCGCCCTGGGTGCGCACCTGCGACTTGATCAGACCATCAATGACAAACTCAACGAGATCGTCAACGATACCGAAAGCTCGGCACTGGCCATCATCCAGAACGTGCGTCACCTGTATGACTCGGCCAGTACGCTGGTGGCTTATCTGGATGGATCGAGCATCAAGGCCAGCGACATCGGCAACGAGATTACCGACAGCGTGGAATTCCTGATCGGGATCGGCACCTTCATCGAACAGTTGCCGGTCACGATGGCGCGCGATCTGGCCAGCGTCGAAGAGGTGGCCAAAGAAATCCGTGCGATGGGCGGCCTGGTCGCTGCCGTGCATGCGATCAGCATGCAGTCGCATCTGCTGGCAATCAACGCCGCCATCGAGGCCACCCGCGCCGGTTCGTCCGGTGCGGCCTTCAAGATCATCGCCGAAGAAATGCGCACGCTGGCGGCTAATTCCGGCACGGTCGCCGACCAGATCGGCAAGGGTCTGGTACGCGCCCGCTTCGTCGTCGAAGACGGCATGGCGGCCAGCATTGCGGACTCATCGCAACGGCTCACTGAAGTGTCGCAGGCGGCGGTATCGATCCTGAAGCTGCAGGAAAACTTCGAAGACATGACGCAGTACTACAAGACCCGTTTTGTCGTGGTGACCAAATACAACGAAGACCTGGCGCGCGAAATCGCCGATGTGCTGGGCCAGATCCAGTATCAGGATGTGGTCCGGCAAGCGATCGAACGCCTGCAATTCGCCTCAGCCGAACGCAATGCCATTTTAGTGACGGCAGTCGAACAGATCGCACTGGACCCGGCTGGTCTGGCGCACCTGCCGGGCGAACTCGACGCCGTTACCGATCGCTATGTCAGCGAAGAAGAAAAGCACAAGCACTCGGGACGGCATAGCGCCAGTGACACGAGTGAATTGAAGATTGAATTGTTTTGAAGGGGGCATGGCGTTAGCTGCAGAGCAAGCGGTGCAATGCCCTGCGGTTATCGCACCCACCGGTTTTGCACCCGCCGGGGTTTTAGTAAATGGAGCAGCAGTGAACCAGAAAGACATCGTCCTTTCCGAAACAAACAGATCGCACCATCAACGAAAGAATGAATCATGAACAATCATCACCTCGCCGCCCTTGACCGACTACTTTCAGAGCAACGTACCGTCCTGCATGAAAAATGGGTCGCCGAAATTCTTACCAGCTGGTCTTCGCTGTTGCCCAACACGTTCAACGTCGACGAGATGCGCCAGCACACCGCACACCTGCTGGAAGAAATCGCTAAGATTTTTGCTGCTTATCCGGAGTCCGGCCTGTGGGAGTTCGGCGAGACCCATCCGCTGGTGCGGGCGATGAGCGAGTTCAGCGCCAGCCGCGCGATGTCCGGTTTCACCCCGACCGAAACAGCGCAATACGTGATGTGTCTCAAAAGCGTGCTGACGCTGGCACTGATCCATGAACTGATGAGCTCACCTGTCGAGATGAAGGTCAATCTGGCCGCTGTCGAAGACGTCATCGGCCGCCTCACGCTGGTGACTTTTTCGGCCTTTGTCGAAACCCGCGAGCGCGTGATTCTGCAACAGAGCGCGTCGCTGGTCGAACTGTCGACACCGGTGATCCGGCTCTGGGATCATGTGCTGCTGCTGCCGCTGGTGGGCGTCATCGATACTGCGCGCGCGCGCAAATTTACCGAGAACCTGCTCGAAGCAATTACCCGCTATGAAGCCAGCGTCACCGTCATCGATGTGACCGGTGTACCGATTTTTGATATCTCGGTGGCACGTCACTTGATGAAAACCGTCGACGCTGCCCAACTGCTCGGTACCCGCGTCGTGATGACCGGACTCAATCCCGACGGCGCGCTGACACTGACCAAGCTCGGCATCAGCCTGCCCAACGTGATTACCCGCGCGACCTTGCGGTCGGGCGTCGCCGAAGCGCTGTCACTGATCAACCGGCGCATCGTGCCGATGGCATCGAGCCGTCCATGAAGATCGCCATCCCGCGTCTCGGACGCATCCTGCTAGTGGCGATCCAGCAAGACCTCAGCGATGACGAGGCGCTTGCTTTCCAGTCGAATTTATTGAGTACGATTGCCGAAATCGAAGCGCTCGGCGTGGTGGTCGACATCTCGGCGCTCGACGTGGTGGACTCGTTCATGGCGCGCGTCATCAACGACACGGCCAGCATGGCGCGTCTGCTCGGTGCCGAAGTGATTGTCTGCGGTATCCAGCCTTTCGTCGCGTTCACGCTGGTGGAAATGGGCCGCGGCCTGCTCAGTGCCGATTGCACTTTCAATCTTGAGCAGGGCCTGAAAACGCTTCAATCACGCATTGCCTCGCGCGGCGATTACAGTCTGCCGAATGAACATGATGACCTCGTCATCTGACGCCGATGCGATCATCGCGATTTGCACCACCGCCGATATCGTGGTGGCCCGCCGGCTAACGCGCCAGCTCGCGGCTTGCCTCGGTTTCGGCAGTGCCGACCAGACTCGTATGGCCACGGCCGTGTCCGAGCTGACACGTAACGTCATTGAATATGCCAATCACGGTGAGTGCCGTATTTCGGACGCCTCCGACGGGGCCTTCAACTGCATCAAGGTAGTGGTCGAAGATCACGGTCCGGGTATTACCAACGTAGCGCAAGCAATGCAGGACGGCTACAGCACCGGCGGCAGCCTCGGTGCCGGCCTGCCCGGCACACGTCGGCTGGTGCATAGTTTCATGATCGAGTCACGTCCCGGCCTGACCCGCGTGACGATCAGCATGTCGACCCGCAAGGATGCGCCGTGAACAGCACCGAGTCGATCCGTATTGCGATCCCGGCCGATGTCGCCACGGCCAGCCGCGCCGCCCGGCAAGCCGCCGAGCAGACCGGATTTGATCGCACCCGCAGCTACCAGATTGCGACTGCCGCATCCGAGCTGGCGTGCAACGTGCTGGTCCACGGCGGCGGCGGCAGCGTCACGGTGCGCGCAGTGACCGAGCGCAGCGGCATCGAATTGCTGGCCGTCGACAAGGGTCCGGGTATCGCCGATCTGGCACTGGCCATGCAGGAGGGCTACAGCACCACTGGCAGCCTCGGTTGCGGTTTGTCCGGTGTCGAACGCTTGATGGATGAAGTCGTCATCGAGAGCAGCGCCGGGCTCGGCACCACGGTACGGGCATCCAAATGGTTATGACCTTTGGCTATGCGGAACGGGCCTACCGCACCGAACCACTGTGCGGTGATGTCGGCAAATGGTGGCAAGGCGCGCACCGGCACGTCCTGGCGCTGGCCGACGGACTTGGCCACGGTGCCGCGGCCCATCATGCCGCCAGCAAGGCCATGCAGTGCATCGCAGCGCATCTTGACGACAGTTGCGAAGCCATGTTCGCCGCCTGCAACGAGCGCTTGCTCGACACCCGTGGTGCCGTGCTGGCCATTGCCATCGTTGATCTCGACAGCAACCTGCTGACGCTGGGCGTGACTGGCAATATCCGGGCGAGATTGTTCGGTGTGAACAGTGCCGTCTGGCTAGGTGCCGGGCGTGGATTTGTCGGTGCCGGCCATGCGCTGCCGGTACCGGACCGGATCCATCTGGAACAGGGTGACCGGTTGGTCATGAGCACCGACGGGATTGAGGAATCGTCGGGTGCCCGGACTTGCATGGAGCGCAAGAACGCGACGTCGCAGCAGATTGCCGACGAGGTCGTGCGTGGCTGGGCGCGACAGGATGACGATGCGGCGGTGCTGGTATACCGGCACGGCGACACTGGGAGTGCGCGATGAGCGACATGCATGACACCTATTACGCACTATTGAACGATGCCGTCTTCAACGACGATCCGGAAGAGTCGCTGATCGCCGCAGCCGACTTTGGTCGCGACCTGATGAGGCATGGCATCGCACCGGAAAGTCTGGTTGAAATCCACCAGAAGGCGGCTCTGCGCATGGCCGCCGAGCATCCGGCACTGCTGCTGCAGCAAGTGGCTGCACCGATGATGGCACCGTTGATTGAAGCGACGATGGCGTTCAGTTTCGCCTTTCGCAAACAGCGCGAAGCCAAGGAGGCGTTGACGGTACAAGTGGCACGCGCCGGCCGGCTTGAAGCGATCGGTACGATGGCGGCCGGGATCGCCCATGACTTCAACACCATCATCGGCATCATCAACGGCTATGCCGAACTGCTGATCGAGGATTATCCGGACAACAGCAACACGATGGAATACACCCAGCAGATTGCCACCGCCAGCCTGCGCGCGCGCGACCTGGTGATGCGCATGCTGGCGTTTGCCCGCGAGAGTCCGATCATTCCCTCCACGGTCGATGCCGTGGCGCTGGTGCGTAACGTCCTGAAGATGATCCGCATGACGCTGCCACCGGCGATTCGCGTGACGTTCGAGCCGGAGCTGGAGGTCGCTTATACCCTCGCTGATCCGCTTCAGATCGAGCAAATGGTCATGAATCTGTGCATCAATGCCGCCGATGCGATGGACGGCGTCGGCAAGCTCGATCTGACCATCGCAGCGGCACCACCGTTGCTGCTCGCCGACGGGGCCAGCGCCCCCTGCTTTGTACTGATGGTCGATGACAATGGTTGCGGCATGCCGGCCGAAGTACAACAGCGCATACTTGATCCGTTCTACACCACCAAGGAGCCAGGCAAGGGCAGCGGACTCGGACTGTCAGTGGTCTACGGCATCGTCACCGACCTCGGTGGCCAGCTCGATATCCACAGCGAAGTTGGCATGGGCAGCAGTTTCCGCATCACCCTGCCCTTGCTCAGCTCGCCCCGGTCCGCCTTCCCGCCGTCTGCCGGCCGGACTCACCACTAACCACACACTACAGGAAAGGAAATGCGTCATGGCACATATCCTGGTCGTCGAAGACGATCTCCAGTTCCGGCAATTGCTGGTCCATATGCTGGTCAAAGATGGTCACGAAGTCACGCTGGCTTCCAACGGCATGGAAGCCATGCACTTGCTGGGAACGCTGCAACCGAACCTGATCCTGACCGACATCCTGATGCCGCAGATGGATGGCGTCGAAATCATTCTGGCCTTATCCCAGCGCAGCAACAGCATTCCGATCATCGCGATGTCCGGCGGGCGCCGTGCCATCAGTTCGCAATTCAATCTCGAATCAGCCTCGCTGCTGGGCGTCAAGGAAGTGCTGGCGAAGCCGTTTTCGCATGCCGACCTGCGCCGGGTGATCGGTGCGATTCTGCCATGAGGTCACCGTGTGTGATTGCGGTGTGCAACCGCAAGGGTGGTGCCGGCAAGACGACGACCGCTGTCAATCTGGCCAGCGAACTGGCGGCGCTGGGCCAGCGCGTACTGCTGGTCGACCTCGATTCGCAAGGCCATTGTGCGGTCGGGCTGGGACTCAAGGTCGCGCCGGGCGCGGCCACCGTGCACGCGCTGTTTGGCGAAGCCGGTGCCGGCCTCGGTCTCATGGAGACGGTGCAGGCGAGCAGCGTCGAGCGACTCTGGCTGGCACCGGCCGACCAGCTGTTCGAACATGGTAGCGGCACGCGCGATCCGATGCGGCTGGCGCAGGCGCTGGCCGCCGATGAACTGGCCGGTCATTTCGATCTGGTGATCCTCGACACGCCGCCATCGCTCGACATCCTGCTGCTCAATGCGCTGTCGGCCGCGCACTGGGTGCTGGTGCCGTACATCCCGCATCCGCTTTCGTTTGAAGGCATCCGGCAACTGATGCGGATCCTGTTCAAGGTCATGTCGGTACAAAATCCGGGACTGAAAATACTCGGCTTTCTGCCGATGACGGCGGCTGACCATATCCGCCAGCATCGCAGCATCAGCGCCGATGTGTCACGCCAGTTCGGCGCGCACCGGGTGCTGGGCGGCATCCGCAACGACATCAAGCTGGCCGAAGCCTTCGCTGTCGGCAAGCCGGTGCGGTATTACGCGCCGGGCTGTCGCGGTGCCCAGGACTTCGCTGCGCTGGCCGCCAGTTTGCTACCGGTGATCGAGTGTGC
>CANFED010000131.1 GCA_947445995.1 Oxalobacteraceae bacterium
AGTCATCAAGCGCAAACCGGAATCGATTTTTGATTACCGGTTCGAGGATTTCGAGATCACAGGCTACACGCCGGATGCGCATATCAAGGCACCGGTGGCGGTATGAATCAGGCGTGAATCAGGCGTGAATCGGCCATAAAAAAGGCGGCTACCGCACATGCCGCAGTCGCCTTTTTTACGGGTCGAAGAAATCCATCAGAGACGTTGCACTACGCCGTTGATGTCAACGAAATAGCCTTCCGAGGTCATGAACAGGCGACCGACCTGGAAGCCGTTGCGCATCAGGCTTAGCTGCCCGGAATTACCGGCAGCCCATTCCGTGGACGACTTATACGACAACGCTCCATTTGCCACGTAGGGCACACCATCAAAAACAAAACTGATGCGGCGATGCTCGATAGTGTCTTCCAGGACTTTTCCTGTCGCATCCAGGAGGCCCGAAACTGCGATATCGCCGCCGGTAAATCGGGTCAGTTGGCCGGTCAGGTTATCGCGCAATGTCGAACCTGGAACCGGCGTCATCGTAAATGTGAAATCTGTCGCACCACGGGCCTTCGACTTTGTCGACGTAAATCGCACACTGCCGTTACCAGTGAGGTCGCTTGCATTCGGCGTACCGACATCCTTTCTTAGACGGAAGTTGGTGACTTCGCCAACATCGCTAAAACGGGTCAGACTGGCATCGATCGTGTAAATGATATTGGCCGTCCCGTTGAGTACCTCACCAGAATTACTGGCCACCGCACAATCATTGAAGGTGCCGCTGATGCGGTTGGTTCCGGTAGCCAGCTCGGTACCAACAGGTATCGGCTGATCATTGAACGTACCAGTAGCGCTGCCGGTGCTGCAGACGGAGGCAGGATTAAGCCAGTAATCCTTGCCCCCGTCGTTGTTGTCGAGAAACTTGTCGGACGGGGCAGAGACCATTGTCCCCAGATCAAAAGATTGAAACAGCAATTTCACCAGCTTTGCCAGCTCGGCAGGAGGCACGGGAGCGGTCACTGTCAATGTTGCCGGGGCGCTGGTCACCGATCCGATGGCGTTGGTGACTGCTAACGAAAACTGCGCCTGATCGTCGGCCGACGACACCGCAGGAATTTGATAAACCGCTTGCGTGGCACCCGCTATCGCCCGTCCGTTCCGGAACCACTGATAGGTCAGTGCGTAGTCTTGAACCACAAAAGCAAAGAAAACTACTGGCGTGCCGGCAGGTGCAGTGACCGATGCGGGCAACCGCGCAAAAGCAGGCACAGCCAGCTCCCCCAATGGCAGACATGCTGGCAACGTAATCTCCGCCTCCGACGGTCCGGCATTCACCCCAGCCGAGCTGCGCGGATAAGCAGCAGCAATACTGGCCAGCCCGTCGCGCCGTATTCCCACACGAAATTTCCCCTGAGCGTCGGTCTTCGCCACCGCGATGCCGGAATAATCGATCCCCACGCTTTGGACCGTAATGCCATCCACCGGCTGGCTGGCTGCACCCGACACACAACCATTGACGAAGATCGTATCGACAACCTTATCCGCATTCCACGTCGAAAAATGCGTCACATTCCCTTCGTAATACTGATTCGGTGCCACCCCCGCCAGTTTCGCCGTCCCCTCCTCTACCCACAGTCCGGTCGTCTCATTGAAATAGAACAGTGCAATCGTGGGCGGCGGCAGGCCGGAACGGCTAGCCAGCGGGATGCGAATGGTCGCGCTCTTGCCGGCAGCCAGGTTGAGCGGCTTGCCGGTGGCGTCGCGCAGTTGCACCGACAACGCACCGAAGCTCTCGATGGTGCTTCCTGTACTGGAGGTGTAATCGCCCGGCATGTTGGCCGGATTGGTCGCGGGATTGATGGTGGCGATCGTGATGGTGACGGCACCCTGCGGTGCCGCGCCGCTGGTGGCATCGACGACGCCGGATGGCGGGATGATGACGCTGGCGGCGCTGTTGGTATCGACCAAGGTCTTGCCGGCACTATTGTCGAAGGTGGCGCTGGCAGCGATCGGTGCCATCCGGCCCGTGACACTGGCCGTCGCGCCTGAACTCACGGCCGTGGTGACGAACGCATCGGCATAGCCGTCGCGCATGAAGCGAATCACTTGCCGATCCGCGCTGGCGACCCCGTCCTGGCTGAAGCGGCCGTCGGCGGCGGTGATACCGCTGGTGCCGGTCATGCCAGTGACCTGGACTTGCACGCCAGCCAGTGGCAGGCCGGTGTCGCTGGCGACGACGATGCCGGCAAGGCGACCGGAGGGTGCGCCCGCCCCCGGAATGGATGAGGCCGGTGGCGAACCTGCTGGCGGCGTATCGGAGGACTGCGACCCGCCCCCTCCACACGCCGATAAAACCAATGCGCTGATCACTGAAATGACCCGGTAATGCACTTTCATGACAACGACTCCCGGTTAATTTAAAAATATAAAACGTCACCGAAAGTAGCTTTTAAATTGTTTTGCTGGCCTTTTTTTGTGCGCCAGATCGCCGTTATTTGCGGAAGGTCTAATCGCCCAATTCAAGCGTGGGGACAATCCGACAACACGACACCTAGACCACACAGATATTCGCCACCCGCACACGCATGCTTTGTCTGCCACGGACCTACTGCGCCGGTATAATCCGCCAGATCACTCGCTCCACATGGTCGCCGTGCCGATGCAATTGCACTCGCATTGCGCCTCACCAACCCGTAATTCCGAACGCCCTGACATGACTACTCTGACCCTGATCGTCGCCACCGATAACGCGGGTGGTATCGGTATCCGCAATACCCTGCCGTGGAAATTGCCGGAAGACCTGGCCCATTTCAAGCGCACAACGACTGGTCATCCGATCCTGATGGGCCGCAAGACCTTCGAATCGATTGGCCGGCCACTGCCAAACCGGCGCAACATCGTCATCAGCCGGAATCCGGACTGGCACCATGACGGTGTCGAGACTGTCGCCTCGTTGCAAGCGGCACTAGACCTGCCGGATGCAGCGGAAGTGTTCGTCATCGGTGGCGCAGAAATCTACCGGCTGGCGTTACCACTGGCAGACCGCCTGATCGTCACCGAAATCGGCCAGCGCTTTGATTGCGACGCCTTTTTCCCTCCCGTTGATCCGGTCCGCTGGGTCGAAACCGCACGCGACACCCATCAGTCGACATCGAATGGATTCGATTTCGCTTTCGTCACTTACCAACGCCAGAAAGGTTAATCATGTCAGAAGGTTTTCATGTCCACGGACCGCATGACCATGCAGTCGAACACGCCGGTCACGATGGCGATAAATTTTCCGGTCGCATCGCCGTCATGACAGCGATCCTGGCCACCATCGGCGCGCTGTTCGGGTATCTGGGCGGTGCCACGCAAAACAATGCGGCGATGCTCAAGAACGATGCGGCGATCAAGAAGACCGAAGCGTCGAATCAATGGAATTACTATCAGGCGAAATCGAACAAGCAGAACCTGGCCGAGCTGGCGATGGCGCTGCCCGGTGTCGACGTCGAGAAGTACCGGGCCGACGTGGCGCGCTACAAAACCGAAAAGGAAGAGATCAAGAAAGCCGCTGAAAAACTCGAGGCCGCCTCGCTGGAATTCGACCATCAATCCGAACTGCAAATGCATGAACATCACCGCTGGGCGCTGGCGACCACGGCCGAGCAGATCGCCATCTCGCTGGCAGCAATCACGTTGCTGACGCGACGCCGCTGGATGCAGTATCTTGCCTATGGCATCGCGACTATCGGTTTAGGCCTCGGTGCGCTGGCCTGGTTCCCGCATTTGCTGGGTGCAGCACACTGATTCGATACTCCGGCCTGACGGGATGTCATGCAACAGTCATCCCGCCACAGCCACTTTTCTGCGAAAATTCGCGTTCCCGAATTTGTCGGAATTTTCACCATTTACAGCGCGCCCCGCTCTGCGGCGCGTCTCACTTTCCGCGTGGCCCGGATGGCCTCTGGAGAACTCATGAAATTCCGCTTCCCTATCGTCATCATCGACGAAGACTTCCGCTCTGAAAATACCTCCGGCCTGGGCATCCGCGCCCTCGCCGATGCGATGGAAAAAGAAGGCATGGAAGTGCTCGGCGTGACCAGCTACGGCGATCTGTCGCAGTTCGCCCAGCAGCAATCGCGTGCCTCTGCCTTTATCCTGTCCATCGACGATGAAGAATTCGGTGCCGGCTCGCACGAAGAAACCGATCACGCACTGAAATCGCTGCGTGCTTTCGTCGCCGAAATCCGCCACAAGAATGCCGACATACCGATCTATCTGTACGGTGAAACCCGCACCTCGCGCCATATCCCCAACGATATCCTGCGCGAACTGCATGGCTTCATCCACATGTTCGAAGACACGCCGGAATTCGTCGCGCGCCACATCATCCGCGAAGCCAAGTCGTACCTGGATGGCCTGTCGCCGCCGTTCTTCCGCGCGCTGGTGCATTACGCCAATGACGGTTCGTATTCGTGGCACTGTCCGGGCCACTCCGGCGGCGTGGCGTTTCTGAAGTCACCGATCGGCCAGATGTTCCATCAATTTTTTGGCGAAAACATGCTGCGCGCCGACGTCTGTAATGCTGTCGAAGAACTCGGCCAGTTGCTCGACCATACCGGCCCGGTCGCCGCCAGCGAGCGCAATGCGGCGCGCATCTTCAATGCCGATCACTGCTACTTCGTTACCAACGGCACCAGCACCAGCAACAAGATGGTCTGGCATTCGACGGTTGCACCGGGCGACATCGTTGTGGTCGACCGCAACTGCCACAAGTCCATCCTGCACGCGATCATCATGACCGGCGCGATCCCGGTGTTCCTGATGCCGACCCGCAATCACCTCGGCATCATCGGTCCGATTCCGCTGTCGGAATTCACGATGGAAAACATCCGCAAGAAGATCGAAGCCAATCCGTTTGCCCGCGAAGCCAAGAACAAGAAGCCGCGCATCCTGACCATCACGCAATCGACTTACGACGGCGTCATCTACAACGTCGAAACCCTCAAGCAGATGCTCGATGGCGAAATCGATACGCTGCATTTTGACGAGGCGTGGTTGCCGCATGCGACTTTCCATGACTTCTACAAGGACATGCACGCGATTGGCAAGGACCGCCCGCGCGCGAAGAAGTCGATGATCTTCTCGACCCAATCGACGCACAAGTTGCTGGCCGGCCTGTCGCAGGCCTCGCAAATCCTGGTGCGCGAATCCGAATCCGTGAAGCTCGATCAGGATGCCTTCAACGAGGCCTACCTGATGCACACGTCGACCTCGCCGCAATATTCGATCATTGCGTCACTTGATGTCGCCGCCGCCATGATGGAAGCGCCGGGTGGCACTGCGCTGGTCGAGGAAAGTATTCTCGAAGCGCTCGACTTCCGCCGCGCGATGAAGAAGATCGACCTCGAATGGGGTCATGACTGGTGGTTCCAGGTCTGGGGACCGGACACCTTTTCGGAAGACGGCATCGGCGAGCGCGATGACTGGATGATCCGCGCCGAAGATGACTGGCATGGTTTCGGCAACCTCGCGCCGGGCTTCAACATGCTCGACCCGATCAAGGCCACCATCGTCAATCCGGGCCTGTCTCTGGACGGCAAGTTCGGCGAAACGGGTATTCCGGCCTCGATTGTCACCAAGTACCTGGCTGAGCACGGCGTGATCATTGAGAAGTGCGGTCTGTATTCGTTCTTCATCATGTTCACGATCGGCATCACCAAGGGTCGCTGGAACACGCTGTTGACCGCGTTGCAGCAGTTCAAGGATGACTACGACAAGAACCAGCCGATGTGGCGCATCCTGCCGGAATTCGCAGCGGCCAATCCGCGCTACGAGCGCATCGGCCTGCGTGACCTGTGCCAGCAGATCCATGATTTCTACAAAGCCTACGATATCGCCCGCCTGACTACCGAGATGTACCTGTCAGACATGCAACCGGCCATGAAACCATCGGATGCATTTGCGATGATGGCGCACCGCGAAATCGACCGGGTCCCGATCGACGAACTTGAAGGCCGCGTCACGTCGATCCTGCTCACGCCCTATCCACCGGGCATTCCGCTGCTGATTCCGGGCGAGCGCTTCAACAAGACCATCGTCGATTACCTGAAATTCGCGCGTGATTTCAATGAAAAATTCCCCGGCTTCGAGACCGACGTGCACGGGCTAGTGACGCGCGAGGTTGATGGCAAGCGTGGTTATTTTGTGGATTGCGTGCGCAAGTAATCCGTATTGCAGACGGTCGGGCCATGCGGCAAACCGTCTGCCGACATGGTCATTGACGATGGCTCGGAGGTCGCTGGAATCACTCGACGCCACTACGCGCAACCCGGCTGGAGAAAATTCGCTGCATCATGCCGCGCGGACCAGACACGTCAAGGTGGCAAGGACGCGGCCAGGAGTCTGTCGGACGGAGGGACTCGAAGCGAAAAAATAGCTGGGCGAGGACAGATTTTGCCGATTCGGCGAGGACATTGAAATCAAGACTTCTGGCTGGAGAGGTGGCGCGCACATCGCGGCGATTGCGGCGGCGCTCGGGCAGAAAAATCTGTTTGCCGTTAGAACAGCGTCGCCGTCACAGACCGACGCACAAACCGCACCGGTACTTGCGGCTCGACAAGATGCCCCCACTCCACACATCAATCAGCAAATCCGGCATGACTATCGGATGGGGGTCTGCCGCGTTTATTATGCGCAATCTCGTTCGGAGTCAAAGCGCCGCTTTGACACACTAGCAATATCCCTTGGCCTGACGATCGCCGTGCAACGACTCTGGTAACGCACCGATGCCAATCATTCTCAAGCCGACCACCGCATCACTGGCGACATCGTCCGTTCCTGCACTTGCACAAAATTGCATCCGGATTCGGTAATCGGTTGAAATACCCAGTTTTCCACAGCGCAAAAACAACCAATAGTTACAATTAAATTGCCGTGTCTAACACACCGGGGTAGCCTTTCTTTACGTAAATATTCCACGCAAGGAGTCGTCCAATGGCCTCATATCCATTTAGCATCACGGCCCTTATTGCCCGTCGGCGCGGGCGGTATGCGACTTTGGTTAGTGCATTGGCGTTGCTACAGGCTTGTGGCGGAGGTGGCAGTGGAGATAACGGCGTATCAACGGTGGTACAGGCAGCAGCGTCGGCACCAACACCAACACCAACGCCAACGCCAGCACCAACGCCAGCACCAACACCAACACCAACACCAACACCAGCACCAACACCAACACCAACACCAACACCAACACCAACACCAACGCCAACACCAACACCAGCACCAGTACCAACACCAACACCAGCACCAGCACCAACGCCAACGCCAACACCAATAGCACCCGGCCATTCCTATAACAAGACAGATGGCCCTGACAAAAACCCAATGAAAGGCTGGAGTTCAGGCTGGGGAAATGACTTTGCGGAATCCTCAGTAGGATTTCAATACATCGCCTGGAAAGATTTTGAACCTAACAACGTCACCCCTGGGAACGGCCTTACTTACAATTTCACTAAAGTCGAAGAAATTATTGCGCGAAATGGTAGCAAAGGACGCCACCTCACATTAAGGCTCTACTGCGACTGGGATGGCGGTACAGGTGATGATAATTGTCCGGCATGGTTGTACAGCGAGAGCAAGGTACGAAAATTAATAGGAGACAACGGCCGATTCGTAACCGACTACAACGATCCGACGTTTATCAAGGAAGCCGTTCAGGCCATCCAAGCACTGGCTGCACACTATGATAGCGACCCAAGAATCTATATGTTTCAATTGGGCATACTTGGTTACTGGGGTGAGTGGCACACATCCGGCTCCAGCTTCGGTGGCAATAGTTACAACATTGCCGACGTAACCAAAACGCAAATTCTGGATGCCTATAAAGTTAATTTTAAAAACAAGAAAATCGTGGGGCGCTATCCCTGGAGCGAGCCTCTCAAGTCAGCAGGATGGATTGGTTTCCATAATGATTATTTCGTAGCCAACAATGGGCACAGCGACGAATTCGATCGAGCAGTAGACGCAGGGAAATATTGGCTCCAGGGTCCGATCGGTGGCGAGGTGCCGCCGCGCAGCGACAGCGAGGCGATGACAGAGCGTCAAGCGCTATTTAATACAGCCAAGGGTCTGAACATGATAGAGACCGGCCACTATTCGAGCATGCAGCCGGGAAATTATCGAAGAGTGTCAGGGCAAGATTACTACGACAACTACATGAAATTTCACAAGCGCATGGGATACAACTTCCAGATCAACGACGCTCAATTTTTCGATACGCTCAGTCGGACGAGCGAGCTGTCGGTGACTGTGTTGGGTTCCAATACCGGCATAGCACCGTTTTATTACGACTGGGACATCGAGTTTGCGTTGCTTGACCAGTCTGGTACGCCAGTGACATTGAAGAAATCTCAGCAAAAAATCACTGGAATTCAACCGCTTGCTGCCTACCAGTTTTCGGCATCCCTGCCGCTGACAAGCGTGCCTGCCAACACCTATCGACTGGGTATTCGTTTGGTGCAGCCTGGTGCCGCATCTGCCAAATCCGACAAATGGAGTTTGGACGCCAGAAATACTTACATCCTGTTTGCGAATGACATGACCGTCGTGGATGGTAAGTGGAACGAGCAAACAAAAGCCCTGGAGGGCGGTTGGTCCATCCTGGGTAACGTCAAGGTGCAATAGCCGGGTCTGCAAAACCTTGCCGAGCTGGCGGGGCGAGTAATTTAGCCAGTCCTCACTTCGACGACGGCAATGGCTGTCCACTAGGGATAATTGCAGTACTCCAGCGCCCGGAACCACCGCATGCCCGGCTGGTTCAACACGGTGCCGATCCACTCGCCCCCTGGTCAGACGCAGATCGACACCACGTCATCCGATCGCCTGGAGTGCAATAACCAAAGGGCATTGCACCAAAAGAACTGGTGCAATGCCCCGGCGTCAGTGCAACAGAACTATCCGCAATTATTCTTTGGGTTGATCAGGAGCAGTGCGCAAGCTCAACCACATGGTCAGGATCAGGATTGCGACCACCACTCCCAGCGAGGCCATTACCGGAATCTTGTAGACATCGACCAGACACATCTTGGTGCCAATGAACACCAGGATCACCGCCAGACCATAGTTGAGCAGATGAAATTTATTGGCCACGGCAGCCAGCAGAAAGTACATGGCCCGCAAACCCAACACGGCGAATACATTGCTGGCCAACACAATAAATGGATCACTGGTGATGGCGAAAATAGCAGGAATGGAGTCCACGGCAAAGATCACATCGGTGAGCGCAATCAGACAGATCACCATGAACAACGGGGTGGCGATCTTCTTGCCGTTTTCCATCGTCCAGAAACTTTCGCCATCGTAGTTTTTGCTAACCGGCAAAACCTTGCGCAACAACTTCAAGGCAGGATTGTCGTCCAGATCAGGTTCCTGGCCAGCCGCCCACCACATCTTGATACCGGTGATGATCAGGAACGCGCCGAACAGATACAAAATCCAGTGGAACTCGGCGAGCAACCAGCCACCGACCAGAATCATGATGGAGCGCAATACGATCGCGCCAATGATGCCAATCATCAGTACCCGCTTCTGGAAGGCCGTAGGCACGGCGAAGTAGGTGAAGATCAGCAGAAATACAAAGATGTTGTCCACCGCCAGAGACTTCTCGATCAGATAGCCGGTCAGAAACTCCAGTGCCTTTGTGTTGGCGATATCAGTTGACCCGGTCGCGTCTTTGACAGCCCACCAGAACAGAACGTTGAACAACAAGCTGAGACCAATCCAGACTAGCGACCACTTCAGCGCCTCTTTGACGCCAATGTCATGCGCGCCCTGCTTTCTAAGTACGAAAAAATCAACGAATAACGACGCCAGCACGATGCCGCCGAACGTAATCCACAGCCAGAGGGGGGCAATTGTTTGCATGGGGAACTTCCAGGTGATGGGTTAGCAATCCTCTCCAGAGAACTTGCTTGTGCTACGAGCGAACGCGCCGGCGCAGAACAGACCCAAGTCTAGCGGCATATCCACATGTTTATACTGATAAATTCACCGATAAGCCTCGCAAAAAC
>CANFED010000132.1 GCA_947445995.1 Oxalobacteraceae bacterium
CGCGCCACCTCGGGCGGCAAGAAAGTCACTCTGCGCAAGCGTGACAAGCATGGCTGGCTAGCTGCTGCCTGCAGCGGTGCGCTCGTCGTCAGTTACGACGTGTATGCCTGGGACTTGTCGGTGCGCACCGCGCATCTGGATCAGACCCACGGATTTTTCAATGGCACCAGCGTGTTCCTGCAGGTCGCAGGGCAGGACGACGTGCCGCATGTGGTTGACATCGTCAAGCCGGACGACGTGGCTTGCAAGAACTGGCGCGTCGCTACCGCGTTGCCGGAACTTGATGCCAGGCGCCTGGGTTTCGGCACCTATGTCGCGGCCAATTATGATGAGTTGATTGACCATCCAGTCGAGCTGGGCAGCTTCGTCCTGGCGACGTTTGTCGCGCATGGCGTGCCGCACGATATCGTCATCACCGGCAATGTCCCGAATCTCGACATGGCGCGATTGCAGTCCGACCTGACCCGGATTTGCGAAGCGCAGATTGCCCTGTTCGAACCCGAATCCAAGCGCGCACCGATGGCGCGCTATCTGTTCATGACGCTGGCCGTTGGCGATGGCTATGGCGGACTGGAACATCGTGCGTCGACCGCGTTGATCTGCAAGCGGGCCGACTTGCCGGTGCTTGGCCAGCCGGAACTGAGCGACGGTTATCGCACCTTCCTCGGTCTGTGCAGCCACGAATATTTTCATACATGGAACGTCAAGCGCATCAAGCCAGCGACCTTCGCACCGTATGCACTGGCCAGCGAAAGCTATACCTCGCTGCTGTGGCTGTTCGAAGGGTTCACCAGTTATTACGATGACCTGATGCTGGTGCGTAGCGGTGTCATTGACGATGCCGCGTACTTCACGTTGCTTGGCAAGACCATCGACAGCGTGCTGCGCGGCAGTGGTCGCAGCAAGCAATCGGTGGCGGAATCGAGTTTTGATGCGTGGATCAAATACTACCGGCAAGATGAAAACGCGCCGAACGCGATCGTCAGTTATTACACCAAAGGTTCGCTGGTTGCGCTGACGCTGGACCTGACCATTCGTGCGGAAACTGGCGGCAAGAAATCGCTCGATGATGTGATGCGCTTGTTGTGGCAGCGTTATGGCCGCGATTTCTTCGAGACAGGTCGGGGCGTCACGGAGGCCGAAGTCGAGGCACTGATCGATGAAGCCAGCGGCCTCAAGCTCAAGCGTTTGCTCGACCGTGCGGTGCGCGGTACGACCGACTTGCCGCTGGCCGACGTGCTCGCGCCGTTCGGTGTGGTGTTCGCGGCAAAGAAGGCATCGGCAGCGGTGGCGTTGGGCGTACGCACTGCCCGCGAAGGTGATGCATGCAAGCTCGCCAGCGTCTATGAAAAAGGTGTGGCGCACCGGGCCGGACTGTCTGCCGGCGATGTGCTGGTGGCCATCGACGGATTGCGCATCAATGCCACCAATCTGGTAGATTTGCTGCGTCGCTACCGGGCCGGCGACAAGGCCGAAGTGCATGCATTCCGGCGCGACGAGCTGATGACGTTCAATGTCAAGCTCGCACTCGATGATGCACCGGCCAACAACTTGTCACTCCTGGACAAGCCCGCCGCTGCGGTCAAGTTGCGGCGTGCCTGGCTGGGTTGAATGCCCGGTTCAGGCAAATAGCCGGTTCAGTTCGAATCCTGGATCGGCGGCGCGCATGAAGGCTTCGCCGACCAGGAAGGCATTGACGTCGTGATCGCGCATGCGCTTGACGTCATCGGTCGTGATGATGCCGGACTCGGTGATGACCAGTTTGTCCGGCGAGATGCGCGGCAGCAGGTCGATGGTGTTTTGCAGCGAGGTCTCGAAGGTGCGCAAGTTCCGGTTGTTGACGCCGAGTAGCGCGCTCTTGAGACGCAGCGCAGCGGCCAGTTCGTCGGCATTGTGCACCTCGATCAGCACGCCCATGCCCAGCTCGTGCGCGACGGCTTCCATCTCGGCCATCAGGCCGTGATCGAGTGCCGCGACGATCAGCAGAATGGCGTCGGCACCCCAGCTGCGTGCTTCATAAATCTGATACGGATCGATCATGAAATCCTTGCGTAGCGCCGGCAAACTGCAGGCCGCACGGGCTTGTCGCAGATAGGCCGGATCGCCCTGAAAGAAATTCACATCGGTCAGTACCGACAGGCAGGCCGCGCCAAATTGCGCGTAGCTGGCGGCGATCTCGGCTGGCTTGAAATCAGCCCGCAGCACGCCTTTTGACGGCGATGCCTTCTTGATTTCGGCAATTACGCCGGCCTGGCCGCCAGCGATTTTCTGGCGCAGGCTGGCTTCGAATCCGCGCAGATTGCCGCGTGCTTCGCTATCAGCTTCGACTTCGCGGCGCAGGCTGGCGAAGTCACGGTATTTTTTTGCGGCAGCGACTTCGTCGGCCTTGACGTCGAGGATTTTGGTAAGGATATCGGACATGGTTTTCGTGGCTTCAGGAGCTGGCTAGTTGCTGGGTAACGCTGACGAATTGCGCCAGCTTGGCACGCGCGGCACCGGAGGCGATGGTGGCTTGCGCTGCGATCAATCCTTCGCCGATGGACGCCGAAATGCCAGCGGCATAGAGCGCTGCGCCGGCATTGAGGGCGACGATATCGCGCACCGGACCGGGGGTGTCGTCTAGCGCTTCGAGGATTTTCTGGCGCGACTCGGTCGCATTGCTGACCTTCAGATTGCGGCTGGCGACCATCGCCAGACCGAAGTCTTCCGGATGGATTTCGTATTCGCGGATTTCGCCGTTGACCAGTTCACCGACGAGCGTGCCGGCACCGAGCGAGATCTCGTCCATGTTGTCGCGTCCCCAGACCACCACCGCATGTTGCGCACCGAGCCGTTGCAGCACGCGCACCTGGATGCCGACGAGGTCGGCGTGGAAGACACCCATCAGGATATTGGGGGCACCGGCCGGATTGGTCAGCGGGCCGAGGATATTGAAAATGGTCCGCACGCCGAGTTCCTTGCGCACGGGTGCGGCGTGTTTCATGGCGGCGTGGTGATTTGGCGCGAACATGAAACCGATGCCGGTCTGGGCAATCGATTGGGCGATCTGTTCGGGCTTCAGATTGATGTGCACGCCGAGCGCTTCGAGTACATCGGCGCTGCCCGACGATGACGACACGCTGCGTCCGCCATGCTTGGCCACGCGCGCACCGGCTGCCGCTGCGACAAACATCGTGGCAGTCGAGATGTTGAAGGTGTTGGCACCGTCGCCACCCGTGCCGACGATGTCGAGCAAGTTGGTGGTGTCGGCCATCGGTACCTTGGTGGCGAACTCGCGCATGACCTGAGCCGCAGCGGCGATTTCGCCGACGGTTTCTTTCTTCACGCGCAAGCCCATCGTCAGTGCCGCGATCATCACCGGCGACATCTCGCCCTGCATGATCTGGCGGAACAGCGACAGCATTTCGTCATGAAAAATTTCGCGGTGGTCGATACAGCGCAGCAGCGCTTCCTGAGGCGTGATGGGCATAGTTTGTCCTGTCAATGGAGGGGAGGAGGGCATGTCAGCCGCGCAGGAAATTTTGCAGCAGGGCGTGACCATGCTCCGACAAGATCGATTCGGGATGGAATTGCACGCCATGCAAATTGAATTCCTTGTGCTGCACGCCCATGATTTCGCCGTCATCGGTCCAGGCGGTGACTTCCAGGCACGCCGGCAACGAGGCGCGTTCGATGGCCAGCGAGTGATAGCGTGTGACCGTGTAAGGACTCGGCAAATCCTTGAACACGCTCACGCCGGTGTGGGCGATCAGCGATGTCTTGCCGTGCATGACTTCGCGTGCCCGGATCACTTTGCCGCCGAATGCTGCACCGATGGCCTGATGACCGAGGCACACGCCGAGGATCGGGATCTGACCGGCAAAGCGTTGCAGCAACGGCACCGAGACCCCGGCTTCGTGCGGCGTGCACGGCCCCGGCGAGATGCAGATATGGTCCGGTTTCATTGCCGCGATGGCGTCTAGCGTGACTTCGTCGTTGCGCACGGTGCGCACGTCTTCGCCGAGCTCGCCGAAGTACTGCACCAGGTTGTAGGTAAACGAATCGTAGTTGTCGATCATTAGCAGCATGTCAGATCTCCCCGTCCAGGCCATCTTGCACTTGTTCCGCTGCACGTAAAACGGCGCGGGCCTTGTTCTCGGTTTCCTGCCATTCCAGTTCCGGCACCGAGTCGGCGACGATGCCGGCGGCGGCCTGCACGTACAACATGCCATCCTTGATGACACCGGTGCGGATCGCAATCGCCAGGTCCATCTCGCCACCAAACGACAGGTAGCCGCAGGCACCACCGTAGATGCCGCGCTTGGTCAGTTCGAGCTCGTCGATGACTTCCATCGCGCGGACTTTCGGCGCGCCCGACAGCGTACCGGCCGGGAAGGTCGCCCGCAGCACATCGAGATTGGACAGGCCCGGCTTGAGCACGGCTTCGACGTTCGACACGATGTGCTGTACATGCGAATATTTTTCGATAACGAACTTGTCGGTGACCTTGACGCTGCCGGTTTCGGCAATGCGGCCAAGGTCGTTGCGGGCCAGGTCGATCAGCATCACGTGCTCGGCGATTTCTTTCGGATCAGCCAGCAGTTCGGTGGCCAGCGCAGCGTCGCTCTCCGGCGTTGAGCCGCGCGGACGCGTGCCGGCCAGCGGACGGATCGTGACCTTCATCTGCTCGGCATTGATGCTCTCGTTGCGGACCAGGATTTCCGGCGAGGCACCGACGATCTGCATGTCGCCAAAGTTATAGAAGTACATGTACGGCGACGGGTTCAGCGAGCGCAACGCACGATACAGACTCAGCGGCGAATCGACATACGGCTTGCGGATGCGCTGGCCGATCTGCACTTGCATCAGGTCGCCGGCCATCACGTATTCCTTGGCCTGGGCGACTGCCTTCAGGTAGGCGTCGCGCGGAAAATCGCGGATGCTTTCGGTACGCACCGAGGCCGACGTGACCGGTGCCTCGACGGCGCGGCGCAGCATCGCACGCAAGTCCTTGAGGCGCTGGCGCGCGGTCGAAAAGGCTTCGGGCCGGGTCGGATCGGCATAGACAATCAGGTAGAGCTTGCCCGACAGGTTGTCGATGACGGCCAGTTCCTCGGTCACCATCAGCTGGATATCGGGTAGTCCGAGATCGTCTTTCGGGGTGGAATCGGCCAGCCGCTTTTCAATGTGACGTACCGTGTCGTAGCCAAAATAACCGGCCAGTCCGCCACAAAAGCGCGGCATGCCCGGACGGATCGCCACCTTGTAGCGGCGTTGAAATTGCTCGATGAAGTCGAGCGGGTTGCCGGTGATGGATTCGGTGACCTTGCCATCGACGAGGACTTCGGTCAGGTTGCCACTGCTGCGCATGAGCGTCGTGGCCGGCAAGCCAATGAACGAGTAGCGTCCAAAGCGTTCGCCGCCGACGACGGACTCAAGCAGGAAGGTATTCTTTCCGGCGTTCTGGGGCTGTGCCAGTTTCAGGTACAGCGTTAGCGGGGTTTCGAGATCGGCGAAGGCTTCGGCAATCAGCGGGATACGGTTATAGCCTTGCGTGGCAAGCGATTTGAATTCGAGTTCGGTCATGGTGCTCTCCAGGCCGCCCGGTTGTCGGGACGGCGGGTTCTCGGGAAACGTTGATTCCGACAGGCGAAATCAACGGCGAATCGGGGACAGTTCAGTCCGGGATTTGCCAGCCTCGCCACAGCCAGGCCTCGGGAGCGCTGGTGGAGCATGCGTGTGTTTTTTTGGCGAGAAGCATGAGTGAGAGTAGTTAGTAGAGGGTCAGTGAGAGATCAGTTTAGCTGCTTCAAGCAGCGTTTGGACTATACCATCCGAGTCAATCGACTGTACAGGTTCGCCGTGGTTGTAGCCGTACGGAACTGTCAGCACATGGCAACCCGCGGCACGGGCTGCGCGGGCATCGTTGGACGAATCGCCGATTGCCACCACTTGCGCCGGCGCGATGTCGAAGTCGGCGCAGACTTGCAGGAATGGGCCGGGCTCGGGCTTCTTGGTCGGCAGCGAGTCGCCGCCATAAACGAGCTCGAAATAATCGCGCAGTCCGGTTTTCTCCAGCAACGGCAATGCAAAAGCGATTGGCTTGTTGGTGACGCAGGCCAGCCGGATCTGTTGGTGGCGCAATTGGGCGAGGCCTTCATGGACCTCGTCATACAGGGTGACGTAGTCGCCATTGATGGCGAGATAGTGGTGTTGGTAGGCTGCCAGTGCCGCGTCGAAATGGCGTGCTACATCGTGATCGGTGTAATCAACGGCCAGCACGCGGCGGATCAGGTTTTCTGATCCCTTGCCAACGAAGTCCTTGATCAGGTCGATGTCGAGCGGCGCAAGTGACAGCTCGGCGCGCATGCGATTGATTGCGCAATGGAAATCCGGTGCGGTATCGATCATCGTGCCATCAAGGTCGATGATGGCGGCGCGAATGCCGGTGAAATTCATGCGCCGGCCAGTTCGGTGCGCATTGCATCGATGACGGTTTTGTAATCAGAGGCCCCGAAAATCGCAGAGCCGGCGACAAAGGTGTCCGCGCCGGCTCTGGCTGCGGCCGCAATATTGTCGATCTTGATACCACCATCGACTTCCAGCAAGATCGAACGACCGGATTCATCGATCAGCTTGCGTGCTGCAGCGATCTTTTTCAGTGCTTCCGGAATGAAGGACTGACCGCCGAATCCAGGGTTGACCGACATGATCAGGATCAGATCGATCTTGTCCATCACGTGTTCTAGAAAATGCAGGGGCGTGCCCGGATTAAATACCAGCCCGGCCTTGCAGCCATTATCGCGAATCAGTTGCAGCGTGCGATCAATGTGTTCCGACGCTTCGGGGTGGAAGCTGATGATGTTGGCTCCCGCTTTGGCGAAGTCGGGGATGAGGCGATCAACTGGCTTGACCATCAGATGCACATCGATCGGTACCTGCACATGCGGACGGATTGCCGCGCAAACGAGCGGGCCGATGGTGAGGTTGGGAACGTAATGGTTATCCATCACGTCAAAGTGAATGATATCGGCACCGGCGCTGACGACGTTACGAACCTCTTCACCAAGACGGGCAAAGTCGGCGGACAGGATGCTGGGAGCGATGTGGTAAGTTGGCATGATCATCAATTCAATGTAGGTGCGGCATTTTAAACCCGTCGTGCTTGCTAAGCGGTCAGGCGTTCGTCAGAATGTGCGGTCGATTTGGTCGTAATACTTGAAATAGCGCTTGCCAGAGCGATTTGAACCAACCCCAACCAGCCGAGGAAAAATTCATGGCAGCAGCATACGAATTCACAGTGACCGTCAAAGCGCAGTACCTGGCCGACCAGTCCGAGCCGGAGCGTTCGACTTTCGTGTTTGCGTATGCCGTGACGATCAAGAACACCGGACAGACCCCTGCACAATTGATCTCCCGTCACTGGGTGATTACCGACGGGAATAATCACATAGAAGAAGTGCGCGGTCTTGGTGTGGTTGGTCATCAACCGTTGCTGGAGCCAGGGCAAGCATTCGAATATACCAGTGGTGCAACGCTGGCTACTCCGCAAGGGTCAATGCGCGGGGAATACTTTTGTGTCGCGCAGGATGGAGAGCAATTCCAGGCGGTGATTCCAGAGTTCGTGTTGTCGTTGCCGCGCACTCTGCATTAAATCAGGCCTCGTCGTCTTTTTTGGGGGCCTGCGGTTTTGGTGGCGGACGACGTGCTTTCGGGCCCGAATACATGGTCCACCAGACGATAAATATCAGCAAACCTCCAGCGACACCAGCTTCCAACAGTAACAGCCACATAGCAGAATATCTTTCATGTCATTAAAACGTCTCAGCTTACTCGCTTCGGTTTCTATTCTTGCCACCATTCTGGCCGGTTGCGTCACTGCACCGCCTGTGCCGCCGGTTGCTTCTCCAGTGCCCGCACCGGTTATTCCGCCAACAACCCAAAAAAGCGAAACACTGCGCCCGGTGAGTTTTTCCGTATTGCCAGGATGGGACCAGGATGATCAGCGCGAAAGCTGGCCTGCATTTCTGGCCTCTTGCGAGGTACTGATCAAGAAAGCCGACTGGAAAGAACCTTGCTCGATCGCACGCGACGTGAATGTTTCTGACTTGCAGGCCGTGCGTCGCTTTTTTGTTTCTTTCTTTGTCCCGAACCAGGTCTTTAACGCGGATGGATCGGATGCGGGGTTGGTGACGGGATATTACGAGCCATTGCTGCGCGGAGCCCGTAAGCGAGGTGGCATTTATCAGACGCCGATTTACCGCACGCCGGATGACATGCTGACGATTGATCTTGCCTCGGTCTATCCTGAATTAAAAGGCATGCGCTTGCGCGGCCGGATCCAGGGAAATAAGGTCGTGCCTTATTTCCCGCGCGCTGATCTGACAAAAGCAGGTGCCATGTCCGGCAAGGAACTGCTTTGGGTAGACGACCCAATCGAAGCATTTTTTCTACAGGTCCAGGGTTCGGGCAGAGTGACGCTTGCCGATGGGGGCTCTGTTGTTCGGCTTGCTTATGCGGATCAAAATGGCTATCCCTATAAATCCATTGGACGCTATCTGGTTGATCGTGGTGAACTGACACTTGACCAGGCGTCGGCGCAAGGAATCAAGGCATGGTACGCGGCGCATCCGGAGCGCCAGCAGGAATTGCTGAATGCCAATCCTAGTTTCGTATTTTTTAAGGAAGAATCAATTTCCGATGTCAGGAAGGGACCGAAGGGAGCGCTTGGGGTTCCGCTGACGCCACAGCGGTCGATCGCCGTCGATACCCAGTTTATCCCGCTGGGAGCACCGGTTTATTTGTCCACGACCCAGCCCAATAATCCCGCAGTATTGCAGCGGTTGATGATGGCTCAGGACACTGGCGGTGCTATCAAGAACGCGGTGAGGGCGGATTACTTCTGGGGCTTTGGCGCAGAGGCCGGCGAAAAAGCCGGAAAAATGAAGCAGCGTGGAATGATGTGGGTGCTGTTGCCAAAATTGCCGGCAAATACGGCGATGATGAAATAAAGAGTTTTCCCGTTAAATTTATGGAGAGACAGATCGTTATGATTTACGAAAACATACTGGTTGAAACAGAGGGTCGGGTTGGTGTTATCCGGCTGAATCGTCCGAAGGCGCTTAATGCCCTCAATGATTTGTTGATGGATGAATTGGGCAATGCACTGGCGGACTTTGATGCCAATGAGGAAATTGGCTGCATCGTTCTGACCGGTAGCGAGAAAGCTTTTGCGGCAGGTGCCGATATTGGTGCGATGGCCACTTACAGTTATATGGACGCTTACAAGGGAGATTACATCACCCGTAACTGGGAGAGGATTCGCACGATACGCAAGCCGGTCATTGCCGCCGTTGCTGGTTACGCATTGGGCGGTGGGTGCGAATTGGCAATGATGTGCGATTTCATTATCGCCGCTGACAATGCCAAATTTGGTCAGCCTGAAATCAAACTGGGGATCATGCCTGGCGCAGGTGGGACTCAGCGCTTGCCAAGGGCCGTTTCAAAATCAAAAGCAATGGATCTGTGTTTGACTGCGCGGATGATGGATGCCAATGAGGCGGAGCGGGCTGGTCTGGTCTCGCGCGTTGTGCCACTCGATAAGTTATTCGATGAAGCACTTGCTGCAGCGATCGTTATTTCGAGTATGTCGTTGCCCTCGGTGATGATGATCAAGGAGTCAGTCAATCGTGCTTACGAGGTGAGTTTGTCGGAAGGTGTTCTCTTTGAGCGCCGTATGTTTCACAGCACTTTTGCTACCGAAGACCAGAAAGAAGGAATGAAAGCTTTCGTAGAGAAACGCTTGCCAACATTCCGTGGCATTTGATATCATTCGGCTCCCGTCGAGAAGCGGGCAGGGAATAAGGTAAAGCGGTTAAGTAGATGTACAGCAATAACGTTAGCTTAAGAAGCGAGCGGAACGCTGGTTTTGCTGGAAATTAAAAGCAAAACGCGCCAACGAAAAGGTTGACGGCAACATCGCAAAGCAGCATAATCTCACCTCCCTGAAGCAGACAAACAAAACGCTTTGTCAGCAGCACAC
>CANFED010000133.1 GCA_947445995.1 Oxalobacteraceae bacterium
GAACTGCAAACGCTGGCGGGTATGCAAACCGGCTTTGGCAAGGCGCGCGAAACATCGCAGCGCGGTATTTACAAGGTCGCTTTCCGAACCCGCGAAGAACAGGTCGGGCGTGCCGCGCTGGCTGCCGGTCGCGATCTGGTGATGGCGCTAATCGAAGACCGTCCGTATGACTTGCCGGCCACGCTGGCGATGTTGTCCGAGATGGTTGACACCCGCTGCCTCGGACCGAGCACCGCGCATATTGTTGATGCTGCCACTGCGCGACAGATTCCGTCGGTGCGTCTGACCGACGGTAATCTGGTACAGCTGGGTTACGGCATACACCAGCGGCGGATCTGGACGGCGGAGACCGACCAGACCAGTGCGGTGGCGGAAAGCATTTCCCGCGACAAGGATTTGACCAAGTCCTTGCTCAGTGCCTGTGGCGTGCCGGTACCGGAAGGCCGCTTGGTCAACAGCGCCGCCGAAGCATGGGAAGCTGCCGAAGAAATTGGGTTGCCGGTCGCGGTCAAACCGTACGACGGCAATCACGGACGTGGCGTGTCGCTCGATCTCGATAGCCAGGCTGTGGTCGAAGCCGCTTATCATTTGGCGCATCAAGCCAACGATGGCACTGTCATCGTCGAACAATTCATTCCCGGCAACGAGCACCGCTTACTAGTCGTCGGCGGCAAGGTTGTTGCTGCGGCTGCCGGCGAGTCAGCCTGGGTGACGGGCAATGCCCTCGGCACGATCATTGATCTGGTCAATGAGCAACTTAATGCGGATCCCCGGCGTGGCGAATCAGAAGAATATCCGCTCAACACGGTCAAGCCGGACTCCAGTGCAGAGATTCTTCTTGAGCTGGAACGTCAGGGTTTGACCCCGCTCGACGTGCTTCCTGCAGGACAACGCGCATTGATCACGCGTAACGGCAATGTCGCCTTCGATGTGACAGACAAAGTGCATCCGGAGGTGGCCGAGATGGCGATTCTGGCGGCGCGTATCGTCGGTCTGGACGTGGCCGGTATTGATCTCGTGGCGCAGGACATTTCGCGGCCCCTGTCAACGCAGCGCGGGGCGATTATCGAAGTCAATGCCGGACCGGGCTTGCTGTCCCATATGAAGCCGGCCAGCGGCGTGGCGCGTGATGTCGGTGCAGCCATCGTCAATCATTTGTTTAGTCTGCAGGATAGCGGGCGCATTCCTATCGTGGGCATCGCCGGCACGCAGGGCACCAGCCTCATTGCCCGCCTCGTGGCATGGATTATTCAGCTCAGTGGCAAGACGGTCGGGCTCGCTTGTGCCGACGGCTTGTATCTGGACAGCCGGAAAATCGTCAAGGCCGGTAGTGTCAACTGGGACGCCGGACAGCGTTTGCTGATCAATCGTACGGTGGAAGCTGCGGTTTTCGAGAACTCGGCGCGTGCGATCCTGTCCGAAGGACTAGCCTACGACCGATGCGACGTCGGTGTGGTTACCGACTTGGATGGGTATGCAGACCTCGGCGAGTTTTACATTAGCGGACCCGATCAGATGGGCGCGATCGTGCGAACCCAGGTCGACGTGATTCTTCCTGACGGAGCGGCGGTTCTGAATGCGGCTGACCCGCGCGTTGTTGACATGGCATCACTGTGCGACGGTGAAGTGGTGTTTTATGGATTGGCCCCGGAATTGCCAGCAATTATTTCTCACAGGAAATCTGGTGGGCGTGTCATCTTTTTGCGCGATGGAAACGTTGTACTTTCCGTTGGTTTCGAAGAAATGGCTTTATTGTCATTGTCGGCACTCAAAGCGCGCAAGGCGGCACAACCGGAAGTGATTCTCGCGGCAGTTGCCGCCGTATGGGCGCTTGGTATCAGCCATGAACTCATCTGTGGCGGCTTGAGAACCTTTGAATCGAATCCCCACCAGACCAACTATTGAGACTGGCGCATTGACGTCAGCCTTACACTAGGACAGGAAATCTGCTTTATGGAAGTTTCAAGAATCCGGGCTTTACGCGGTCCGAATCTCTGGAGTCAGCACACCGCAATCCAGGCGATCGTGGTGTGTAACGAGCAGGAGTGCTCGATTGATTCCTTGCCTGATTTTGAAGTGCGCCTGCGCGCGCTGTTTCCCGCCATGGATCAGTTGCAGCCTAGCGGCTATCAGGACGAAGTCGTAATGGCCCGTGTGCTGGAACTCGCAGCGCTGGGCTTGCAGGCTCAGGCCGGTTGTCCCGTGACTTTCAGCCGCACCACACAGACGCTCGAACCCGGCACCTATCAGGTGGTGGTTGAGTACAGCGAAGAGGCCGTTGGTCGACTGGCGATGACGCTGGCGCAGGCATTGTGTGAAGCCGCACTCAAGGACACTGATTTTGACCTTGCCGATGCCCTTCACCAATTGCGCGAACTCGATGAAACTTTCCGTCTGGGACCGAGCACCGGCGCAATTGTCGAAGCTGCCGTTGCCCGCAATATTCCTTTTCGTCGTCTTACCGATGGCAGTCTGGTGCTGTTTGGCTGGGGCAGTCGCCAGCGTCGCATCCAGGCCGCCGAGATGGATACCACCAGTGCGATTGCCGAATCGATTGCGCAGGACAAGGATCTCACCAAGAAATTACTCAGTGCCGCTGGCGTGCCGGTTCCAAACGGGCGTGCGGTCCGCGATGTCGATGATGCATGGGCAGCGGCGCTTGAAATCGGTCTGCCGGTTGTCGTCAAGCCGCTCGATGGCAATCAGGGCAAAGGTGTCACGGTCAATGTGACAAGTCGCGAGCAACTGGCTGCGGCGTACGCTACCGCGACGGAGTTTCGTGATGCGATTCTGGTCGAGCGCTATTTGCCCGGCAATGACTTTCGCTTGCTGGTGGTCGGTGACAAGCTCATCGCTGCCGCACGCCGGGATCCACCGCAGGTCGTCGGTGACGGGCTGATGTCGGTCCGTCAGCTGGTCGATCAGGTTAACCTCGACCCGCGTCGTGGTTCCGGCCATGCGACCTCGCTGACCAAAATTCGCTTTGACGATATCGCGCTGGCCAGCCTGGCCAAGCAAGGTTATGACGCCGAGACCGTGCCGCCAAAAGGCCGGCGCGTGGTCTTGCGCAACAATGCCAACCTGTCGACCGGTGGTTCGGCCACCGATGTCACCGACGATGTCCATCCCGAATTTGCTGCGCGTGCCATTGCCGCTGCGCGCATGGTTGGTCTCGATATTTGTGGCGTCGATATCGTTTGCGATAACGTTCTCAAGCCGATGGAAGAGCAGGGCGGTGGTGTGGTCGAAGTCAATGCCGCACCCGGCTTGCGGATGCATTTGTCACCGTCCTTCGGCAAGGGCCGTCCGGTTGGCGATGCCATCATTGCCGAGATGTTCAAGCGTGGCGACGATGGCCGCATTCCGGTCGTTGCGGTTACCGGTACCAACGGCAAAACGACCACCGTACGCCTCATTGCCCATTTGATGACACAGAGTGGTTTGCGCGTCGGCATGACCAATACCGACGGTGTCTATATTCGCGGTCGGCGTATCGACAGTGGTGACTGCAGCGGTCCGCGCAGTGCCCGCAATGTGCTGCTGCATCCGGATGTCGATGCGGCCGTCTTTGAAACCGCACGCGGTGGCGTGCTGCGCGAAGGACTGGCGTTCGATCGCTGCCAGGTGGCGGTCGTGACCAATATCGGTACCGGTGATCATCTCGGCCTGAACTACATCACGACGGTCGAAGACCTGGCTGTTCTCAAGCGCGTGATTGTCCAGAATGTGGCTAATACCGGGGTCGCCGTGCTGAACGCGACTGATCCGATCGTCGCACGCATGGCAGGCAATTGCACGGGATCGGTGACCTTCTTCGGGAGCGATCGCCGTCACCCGGTGATGGCTACGCATCGGGCGCAGGGTCGTCGGGTTGTTTTCATCGAAGACGACATGCTGGTGGCTGCCGAAGGCGAAACCGAACACAAGATCGCGCTATCCCAAATCCCGATCACACATGGTGGCTCAATTGGTTTCCAGGTCGAGAATGTGATGGCTTCGGTTGCGGCTGGCTGGGGTGTCGGTCTGGACTGGGACGTCATGCGTGCCGGACTGAAATCGTTTGCCAATGACAGCGACAATGCACCCGGACGTTTCAATGTGTTCGCCTACCGTGGCGCGACTCTCATTGCCGACTATGGTCACAATCCGGATGCCATCCTGGCGCTGGTGCAGGCGGTCGAATGCATGCCGGCGAAACGTCGTTCGGTTGTCATCAGTGGTGCTGGCGATCGGCGCGATGAAGATATTCGCCAGCAAACCGAAATCCTGGGGGCGGCGTTTGATGACGTCTTGCTGTACGAGGATCAGTGCCAGCGCGGACGTGCCGACGGCGAGGTCGTGGCCTTGTTGCGCGCTGGACTGGCCGGTGCGTCACGCACCACCGTCATCGATGAAATCCAGGGCGAGTTTGTCGCGATCGACAAAGCACTCGAACGTCTTGCGCCGGGAGACCTGTGCCTGATTCTGGTGGATCAGGTCGAGGAGTCTCTGGCACATATTGCGGGACTGATCGCCCGCGGTTAAGTCGTCCTACGCGGTGCCGGTCTTGCTGGCACCGAGTCGCCACAGCGATGTCAGTTCGGCGCTGCGGGCTGCATGCAGCGGGTCGCTTGCGTCGCTGGCGCGCGGGTGAATTGGCCGGACATCCTTGCGTCCCAGTACAGTCAGTCCTGCCGTCGTTATCCATTCCAGCAATTCGGACCGCGAACGCAAGCCCAGGTGCTCGGCCAGATCCGACAGGATCAGCCAACCTTCTCCATTGACTTCAAGATGTGCCGCCAGTCCATCCAGGAAGCCGCGCAGCATGCGGCTGTCAGGATCGTACATCGCATATTCGATTGGCGAGCTGGGCCGGGCCGGGAGCCACGGCGGATTGCAGACGATCAGGTTGGCACGGCCATCGGGAAATAGATCGGTGCGGATCACTTCGATGGTCGAGTCCAGACCAAGGCGGGTAATGTTCTCCTGCGCACAGGCCAGCGCGCGCGGGTCCTGATCGGTACCGATGACATGCTGCACGCCGCGATGTGCCAGTACTGCCGCGAGCACGCCCGTTCCGGTGCCGATGTCGAAGGCCAATTTTTTCGAGGGCAGCGGAGTTTCTGCTACCAGCCCGACATATTCGCCGCGCACCGGAGCGAAGACGCCGTAGTGCGGATGGATACGGTCGTCCAGCGCGACAATTTCCACACCGGCTTTGCGCCATTCGTGCGCACCGATCAGTCCCAGTAATTCCCGTAGCGACGCCACATAAGGTTCGCTGGCGACGCCATAGGCCTCGTTGCATGCGGCTTGCACATCAGGTGCCCGGCGCAGCGGCAGCGAATGGTCACAGTCGAATGGCATCAGCAGCATGGCCAATGTACGGGCTCGCTGGGACTGCGCCTGCCGATGAAAATTGAATGCGTCGAGCGGGGTGCTGGCGGCCTTGTGAGGTTTCTTGTCACACCGACGCGCCATTGCCTGCAGCAGTTGACGGGCATTCTGGAAATCGCCGCGCCACAGCATCGCGGTGCCTTCGCAGGCCAGTCGGTAGGCGGCATCGGCGGTGGTACGGTCATCGGCGATCACCACGCGTCGGGGGCTGGGCATGCCACTTTCGGAACGCCAGTGCGCGGAGCATGGCAGGTCGTTTTCGATCCAGTGGAGCCGGGCAGGGTCAGAAGCTAACGGCGTGGCGGGGATGGGTGTTGGCATTGCGGGTCACGATCAGAAAAAGAAAGGCAGGAAGCAGTTGCAGTCAGCCGGTATTTTAAGCCAGCTCATTCCTGAGCGGTAAAGCATGCATGGAGTGCGGCAATGATAGTGGCTCAGGTATGCTTCGGGAAAATTTAACTCGCAGCAAGGATAGTGATGGGTAGCCCGGATCAATCGATAGACACAACACGGCGGCTGGCACGGTGTTGAAAAACCTCTTCAAGGATGGCTTTTTTCTGCTGTTGCTGGCGGTGCTGTTGGTGTTGAGTGCGTTGTCGCCGCATCTGATTGTCAGTTATCCGGCGCTGGTTGACTGGCCCACGATTGCCGCCCTGACCGGCTTGCTGGCATTGACAAAGGGACTGGAATTGAGCGGCGCTCTGGACCATGCCGGGCACTGGCTCACCGCGCGCATGACCAGCGAACGTGCGGTCGCATTCTGCCTCGTGCTGACTGCCGCACTGTTATCGATGGTGCTGACCAATGATGTCGCGCTGTTCGTTGTGGTGCCGTTGACCCTAGGCGTCTGTCGGCTCACCGGCATGCCTGTGAGTCGGCTCGTGATTCTCGAAGCGCTGGCAGTCAATGCCGGTTCCGCACTGACGCCGATTGGCAATCCGCAAAATCTCTTTTTGTGGCAACTATCGGGCGTGTCCTTCCTCGAGTTCGTGGTGCAGATGTTGCCGCTGGTATTGATACTGATGGTGTTTTTGCTGGTGCTGACCTGTTCGCTGTTTGGCCGGCATCCGATCAGAATCGGTCTTGGTGAACAGCTTGCGCCGCTGGATGCTCGCTTGTTCTGGTGTTCGCTGATCCTGTACGCGCCGTTCTTGCTGCTGACTGATCTGCGTCATGCGGAATTGGCGGCAATGATTGTGCTGCTGGTTTTTCTGCTGTTGCGCCGCGCAGTGCTGATGCGCATCGACTGGGGTTTGCTGCTGGTGTTCGTGCTGATGTTCATTGATCTGCGTTTGCTGTCCGGCCTGGACATCGTTCGAGAGGCGATGCAGTCGCTCGGACTGGAACAACCGCGTCATCTGTATCTGACCGCGATCGCCGCGTCTCAGTTGATCAGCAACGTTCCCGCCGCGATTGCGCTGGTCGACTATTCACGCGACTGGCGCGTCATTGCCTATGGCGTCAATGTCGGTGGATTCGGTTTGATGGTTGGCTCGATGGCCAATTTGATTGCGTTGCGGATGTGCGGCGAGCGCAAGGCATGGCTGGAATTTCATTGGTACGCCATCCCGTTTCTGGGTGTCGCGATGGCGGCTGGCTACGTGCTGCTATTTGGCTAGTCGCCACTTGGGTCGGCTGGTGCCATGTCTGTCTGACGGGAAGTCGCAGCAAAACGCTCCGGCTTCCCGCCAGAAATTGTCGAGTTTAGAACTGCGTTCGCAAGCCCACGATCAGGTTACGACCGGGTAGCGGTGCCACATCTTTCAGGATCGAGGTCGACAGACGAATATCCTGGTTGAGCAGATTTTTGACATTGGCAAACCAGGTGACATCGCTGTCGCCGACCTTCCATGTGTACGACAGATTGGCATCAAGCAGCGTGTAGGCCGGCGTGTCGTTGGTTTCAAACGTGGCTAACCGGTTCTGTGATTGGGCATGGATCACCGACGCGCCGCTGCGCCACGCACCGGTCTTGTAGCCGATGTCGGCACCGAACCGCGACGCTGGTTGCAGCGGCAGGCTGCCCGCATCATCGAGAGAGCCGCGTGACGTGTCGGCGAAGGCGCGCAATGAGACACCGTCGCCGTGGGCGTTGTAGGTGATTTCTGCCTCTGCCCCGCGAATCGTTGCAGCCCCTTGACTGAAGATGCGCTCCTTCAATGTGCCGCCCGGATTACCTTCGTCATTGACCAGATTGCCCGCAATCTGACCATAGACAAAATTCTTTGCCTTGGTCTGGAATACATTTGTCTTCCAGCGGATCAGTCCGGTATTTTTTTGCAGTGTCAGCTCGATGTTGCGTGAGGTTTCCTTGGCAAAGTTGGGGTTGCCGATGTCAAAAGTGGCGGTCGAATCATGCGGGCCACCGGAGTACAACTCGTCAGCGGTGGGCGCACGTTGGGCGATCGAAGCTGTCGCACCGGCTCCATAGCCTGGCGTAAATGTCCACAATCCGCCTAGTGCGTAAGAAGTTAGATCGAAACTGCGCGCAATATTGCTGACCGGTGTGCGCTTTACTGACTCAAGGCGCAGACCTGCATTCATGCGCACCGGACCGAAGTCGCGTTCTTCCACCAGAAATGCGGCACTCGATGTCGAGCGCGTGACAGGCACCGTGTCCGGTCCGCCGCTGGCCGCATTCAATGCGGAAAAATTGGTGTTGTCGGTTTGAACGCCGAACGTGCCATGAAGTCCGGCAATCGGCGCGTGCGTTAATTCGGCGCGTGTTTCCAGTGACCTGTTCGCAAAGTTGGTTTGGGGAACATTTTCCAGGCTGAGTTCACTGTGTTTGTAATCGGTGTAGCCCACTTTGAACTTGAAGCTTTCAAATCCGGAAAATGGCGCGTTGACCAGCGTGTCGATGTCGTAGCGACGTTGCTTCTGATCGATTTTCGATCCTTCAAGAGTGGGTATGCCGTACAGGTTGCTGACCTCTGCAGCGGATATCCCGACATGTCCCCAGTTCTGAATATAAGAGGCACCGACACCAAAACTGTTCTGTCGTGCAAAAGACAATGGCAAGCTGCCGCCAGCACTTGCCGAATCTCCCTCAATACGGTTGCCGGGAATGCTGTAATCGTTGGCGTTGCGCACGCTGCCGTCGACATGCAGTCCAATCGGACCGGCGGCGGCATCGACTGATACCGACGCGTTCTTTGCCTGGTCGACTGTTCCGTAGCGAACTTCCGCTTGTCCGGTGGGTATCGTTGCCAGTGTGGTCGGGATCCGTTCGTTGACGACATTCACCAGGCCGCCAATTGCGCCAGAGCCGTACAGTAAGGCTGCAGGTCCGCGCAGGATTTCAATTTGTTTTGCAGTAGGCCCATCGGTTGCGACGGCATGGTCATTCGATAATCCGGAGACATCCGACACGGCCATGCCGTTTTGCAGGATTTTTATCCTGGAGCCGTCCATCCCGCGAATGATAGGCCGTGAGGCTCCTGCGCCAAATGCCGATGTCGATACGCCGAGTTCGCCGGAGAGGGTGTCACCTAACGAGCCTCCAAGTTTGTCGCGCAGTTCGTCGCCGGCAAGGACTTTGGCTGGAGACAATATCTGGTCTCCAGCATTGGAAGAAAAAGGACTTGCCGTGACGATGACCGACTGAATCTTTGGCTCATTAATCTGGGCATAGGTGAGTGTGGACAGTGCGGACAGAACTGCGCCTGCCAATAAAGTGCGTTGAGCGTGCATGTTGATTCCTGAATAGATAACAAATGACCGTGCGCAACCAAACCACAAGCCTGGCGGCACGCATAATTTAATCAGTAAGGCGAATCAGACAGTTGGCGGTGCGCGGGAGTGAAAGTGGGCAGTGAACGGGGTGGATCTTGAGGCGAAGGCGATCCACAGTGCGAGTTCATGCAGGTTTGGTACGACGGGCATTGCCACCGAGGCGGTACAAATTCCGGCGGACAGGGTTGCCGCATCAAATGCTGCACAAGAATGACTGGCGTCGCCCAAATGGGCTACTAGCTGTAAAACAAAACGTGTGTCTGACGAAAGTTCGGCGTTGGTGGTCTGTACTCCGTCATGCGCTATCCGGTGCATTTGCCCAAGCCACTGCGCAAATAACAAAACCATTACCAGTGCGGTAATAGCTTTGTAATTGCTCAGTTTTGCTATCAATGGACGAAGAGATCTCGATGAAGACATGATTCCTGACCGCGTATAACGAATTTCGATAAACGAGGGTAGCATAGACGTACCAGCTTTTTTTGAGCCATCTCATCCTTTTGGTGGCCCGCACTGTGTTTTAAAATCCAGATGTTGAATTTGGTCCACCTAGTGTCGCGGCTCCGCATCTTGTCGAAGAGGGTTGTGATGAGCAGAAATGGTTCTTTGGTGCGTGTGCTGGAACACAGCTTCGTTGATTTGAGAATCAACTAAATTATTTACCCGGAAAGCTTGCCACCGACGTTGGTATTGGCTATAGTTCGCCTCCTGCTTCAGCAACATCGAAGCGCAGACAAACAAAACGCTTTGTCAGCAGCACACGAGATTGTACGGTCGGTGAGGTTAATCGAAGTGCAGTGGGGTGAGCAGGAAGTTCTTTAACAATTAACAGTTGATAAGTGTGGGCACTTGGTGGAAGTGCACTGTAGTGACTTAGGTTGC
>CANFED010000134.1 GCA_947445995.1 Oxalobacteraceae bacterium
ATCATCGACGGCAAGTCCTCGAACCGATGCGCTTCGTGCAGGAAGGTGTCGGCGCGCATCTGGTGATGCTTGACCATGCCGAGCAGCGTCGCGCCGTAGCGTTGCCAGTAAGCGATCCGGGCGGCATCGACATCGGCTGCCGTCGCCGGTGCACCGGCATCCGACAGCACCTGCGCGATCACGCGGTTCATGTTGACGTTGATGGCCGGGAAGATCGCATGCGACGCATCGTGCAAGGTATTGTCGAGGTCGAACAGCCAGGTTATCCCCATGATTTTTTTCTGAAAGCGTCCATGCGTATTGTCTTGATCGTTATCTCGTTGTTGTTGCTTGGCTGCGGCCACGCACTGGTACGGGCGGCTGTCGTCACTGCGGTCGTCCCTGCTGTCGTTCCCACCATTCCACCGCGCGGCACCCTGTACCGCGCCACGCTACAGGACCACACTGTCTGGCTGTTTGGCAGCGTGCATGTCGGACAGGCGTCATTCTATCCGCTCGAACCGATTGTCATGCAGGCCCTTGCCGGGGCCGACCAGCTGGTCCTTGAACTCGATCCGACCGACCAGTCCGCCTTGCAAGCGGCGTTCGCCCGGCACGCGATGCTGGTGCCACCGCAGACCATAGACCAGGTCATCTCCGCCGACACGCAACGGCAATTGCAGCAAGTGCTCGCCAGGCTCGGCGTTGCACCGTCCACCGTCGCGGGCACGAAGCCGTGGGCGATTGCCCACCTGTTGCTGGCACTGTCGCTGGAACGCAGCGGCTATGCGCGTGAACAGGGTATCGAGCACTATCTGCGGGAACAGGTGCCAGGCAAACCGGTGGTCGCGCTGGAAAGCGCGGATTACCAGCTCGGGCTGTTTGATGACCTCGATGCACAACAGCAGGAGCAGTATTTGCGTGAGTGCCTGGCGTCACTCCTCGACGGCAAGACAGTGCAGCAAGCGGCCACGATGATGGCGGCCTGGGGACGCGCCGATGGCGCTGCGCTGAAACAACTCATCGACGAGGATCTGGCCGAACCCACCGTCACCGCACGCTTCACCCGCCGCGTCTTGCTGGACCAGCGCAATCCGCTGCTGGCCGCGTCGATTGCACGACTGGGGCAGCAAGGGGCAACACAGTTTGTCGCCATCGGTCTGCTCCATCTGACCGGAACTGGCAGCGTGCCGGACTTGCTGGCGCGGCGGGGTTATCTGGTCGAAAAAATTTACTGATACGTCGTGCGCCGTTTGCGGTCGGGTGCTTCTTATTGCGCCGGATTTTGTCTACGTACCTCGGTGCGCCGATAGTCCAGCACCCACATCAATCCCTGCAGAACGGCCCCAATGACAGCTGTCGTGGACAGCGGTTAAGATGAAAACACCTCCTTCATCACTTCTGCGATCAAGCCCATGAAAACCCTGTACCAGGCCGCCAACCTCATCGAAGCGCACATGATCGTGCATCTGCTTGAACAGCAGCAATTGCACGGACGCGTCGATGGCGAGTATCTGCAAGGCGGGATCGGCGAATTGCCGGCGGCAGGGCTGATCCGGGTGATGGTGGCGGAGCAGGATTTCGAGGCAGCGCAAGAACTGATCACGCAATGGGATGCGGCCCAGCCGGCTTCCGAAAAGGCCGCGCCCTCCATCACGCCTGCCCCGCCGTTCGGCATGCTGGCCGCCGGCTTCGTCGCTGGCGTGCTGTGCACGGTGGCGTATTACCACTCGGCGTGGCGGGTGGTGCTGCAAAATTGAGGGCCGCTCACGCGTGCTGTTTCACCGGGCAAAGTCCCGGCACCATGCCGACGCAGCATCCGTGCATAATCAGGGGCATTGCTACTGACGACTATTCCATGTATCCCGACTTCCCGCCCCGCATTTTCCTTGCCTTATTACTCTGTCCGACTGTAGCTGCGCGCAACGCAGCCGGTCTGCAATGATGTCGGGCCAGATGATCCTGTTCGATCCGCAAGACACTCGCACGGCGGCACCGTCACCGTGCATCAGTGTCTGCGAGATGGACGAGCGCAGCGGATTGTGCGCGGGCTGCCAGCGCAACATCAACGAAATCGTCAGTTGGGGCAGCGCCGGCGAGAGCGCGCGGCGCACCATCTGGCGCGCCATCAACCAGCGTCGTGATGCCCTGTTCGATGACTGAGCCATTGCCAGCGACGATGCAGGTGTTCGAGCGCGGCTGGCTCTCCTCGAACAACATTCTGTTCAGTGGCACACAGACCGCACTGGTGGATAGCGGCTATCTGACGCATGCGCCACAGACGCTGGCGCTGGTCGAACATGCGTTGCAGCAGCGACCGCTGGACCTGCTCGTCAATACCCATCTGCATTCGGACCATTGCGGCGGCAACGCGCACCTGCAGCAGCGTTACCACTGCCGCACCGTGATCCCGGCCAGCGAAGCCGCCAAGGTGCGCGACTGGGATGAAGACGCGCTCAGCTTCGTTGCCACCGGCCAGCAATGCGCGCGCTTCAGTTTCGACGCCACGCTGGCACCGGACCAGCCGATCCGGCTGGGCGACCTGGACTGGCTGGCGCTCGGTGCGCCGGGCCATGATCCGCATTCGCTCATCCTGTATTGCCCCGCCGAACGCATCCTGATTTCGGCCGATGCGCTGTGGGAAAACGGCTTTGGCGTGATCTTCCCGGAACTCGATGGCGAATCGGGTTTTAGCGAGGCGCGCGCGACGCTGGAACTCATCGCCACGCTCGATGTGCGCCTGGTGATTCCGGGTCACGGTGCGCCATTTACCGACATCGGCAAGGCGCTCCGGACGGCCTTTTCGCGACTCGATTATCTGGCTGCCGATCCGGTGCGCAATGCGCAAAATGCGATCAAGGTCTTGCTGAAATTTTTATTGCTCGAACGCCAGCAACTGGCACTCGCGCAGGTACCCGTGCTGTTGGGTGCAATGCCGATCGTGCGCGAATCCAACCGCCGATTTTTGCAACTAGCGATAGAGGAACTGGCGCAGTGGGCCATCACACAACTGGTACGCGTGGGCGCGGCAGAGGTACGAGGCGCGGTGCTGGTGAATCAGGGTTGATGACCGTATCGCCAGGACACGGTCAATGAAACCGGTTGCAGTACCTTGCCGGGGTGCTGCAACCGCCGAAGGACTCCGATCAGAGACCGGGTGTCGTCAGGTACGCCGCCAGGTTGTTTGCATCCGTCGTCGATATCGTGGTTTTCAGGAAGCCCATTCCACCGACATTGTTTTTGATCGCATTGGTAATGGTAGTCGGCGAATTGGCCCCTGCCAGAATCTTGGACCTGTTATCCGCCGGAGATATACCGTGGCACATGGCACAGTTGCTGGCGTAAGTCACTTTTCCTAGCGCCGCGGCCGACGGTCCTGGCGGTGGTGGTGGTGGTGGTGGTGGTGGTGCTGGTGCTGGCGTTGGTGCTGGCGTTGGTGCTGGCGTTGGCGTTGGTGCTGGCGTTGGCGTTGGTGCTGGCGTTGGCGTTGGTGCCGGTGCTGGTGCCGGTGCCGGTGCCGGTGCCGGTGCTGGTGCTGGCGTTGGTGCTGGTGTTGGTGTTGGCGTTGGTGTTGGCGTTGGTGCTGGTGTTGGTGCTGGTGCTGGTGCTGGTGCTGGTGTTGGTGTTGGTGCTGGTGCTGGTGTTGGTGCTGGCGTTGGTGCTGGTGTTGGCGTTGGTGCTGGTGTTGGCGTTGCCGGCATGCAGGTCGTTACCAAATGCCCGCGAGCCTGGATGTAAGCCTCGCAACCGCTTGCCCGATCGCTTGTGGCGCATTGTTGGAGCGTAATGTCCGTCCAGGTACGGGCCACTTCCGGCAAGCGGTTTACCAGATCACGGAATGGCAGTCCATCTTTGCTACTGCTATCGGTGGTCTTGGCCAACTCAGCGGCACTGACGCTGCAGGTCGCTGGATCGCGCGCGGTTTCCGGGCGGGCTTGCTGCACGCTGACCACGATGATGCGGGCGATTTCGCTGGCCTTCCTGTAGTCGGCATTTCTGTTGCGCCTGGCAACATAATCATCGAACATCGATACGCTCAACCCGGCTTGTGACTTGATTGCCGCTTCAGCGGCCTCGGCACTCAGTTTTTCGTTCTCCATTTTGGCGTGGACTAACGATGTCAGAGGACTGATGACAGCCGATCGCCCGACCGGTGTGCGCAACGTATAAGCTTTGGTGACCGGCCCGGTATCGGCATCGATCGCATCGGTGCCTATCATTGCGAGCAGGCTTGCCTTGCTCTCAACGCCGGCAGGCACGGTCAGCGTGACCTTGCCTGCCGCGTCGGTACGACCCTGGACTTCGTCGGCATCGCAATTGCCGTTGCCATTGCTGTCGACACAGACCAGCGCGTTGCTGATCAGGCCATCCATGACGGTGGTGGAGATCGCCGCGGTGGTAGTGGCTGCCGGTGCAGAGGTCTCAGCAGAATCGAAGCCGCCGCAGGCAGTCAGCAACATGGCGGTGACGGCCGACGCGGCGAAGAGACCATACGGGAATTTTCTGGAAACAACGTGGGAATACGGGTTCATGAGAAATCTCCTCAATCGAGTGTGAAAAGTAAGAAAAAACTGCTAGCAGGGCACGCCTTGCGCCTGCGGAAATGCAATGCTGCTGGGCTGACCATCGGGCGCGATGGCGAGGTAACGGACACCCTGTGACTGCAACCACGCTTCTCCCGCAGGCCCTTTGAGCATGGCGATCGTGGCCAGCGCGCCGGCCGTCGTGGTGTTGGCGGCCAGAACGCTGACCGACTGCCAGTACGACACTGGCCAACCGGTGCGCGGATCAAGGATGTGGCAGTAGCGCCGCCCCTGATGAATGAAGAAACGTTCGTAGTCCCCGCTGGTCGCCAATCCGCCACGTGCCACCGGCAACATCGCCAGGGTGGCAAACGGTTGCTGCGGCGGTGGCCGCGGATGCTGGATGGCCACTTGCCAGGGGGCGTTGTTCCGCTCGGGCAATCCACGACCGCCCAGGACATGCAGATCACCGCCCAGATTGACCAGCGCATGGACAATGCCAGCCTCCTGCAGGATCGCCGCCGCCCGATCGGCGGCATATTCCTTGCCGAACCCACCGATATCGAGCTCCATGCCAGTCAGAGTCAGGCGCACCTGCCGGTCGTGTCGCTCCAGCTTTTGCCAGCCGACCTGTTCCAGCAAACTGGCCATCAGGGCCGGTTCGGGCAGGCTTCCTTTTTTGAAATCCCAGGCCCGCCGCAACACGCCGGACGTCATGTCAAACAGCCCGTCACTGAGCTGCCAGAGCTGGTTGCCGAAATCGAGCAGGCAGGCGGTTTCGTCGTCGATCTCCACCGGTGCCCGACCGGCAGCCTGATTGATGCGACTGATGATGCTGTCGTCGCGATAGCGCGAATACTTGTGTTCGATACGGCGCACTTCGGCAATCGCGAGCTTGGCAGCACGGCGCATCAGGCGTTCGTCCGTGCCATCCATCTGCATGCTGCACAGCGATGCCATAGCAGGGAATTCGAAGCGTACTGTGCGCCAGCGTTTCATGAAGGAATGACCGTCAGTGATGTGATGCGTGATTGGAAATGGCCGTCAGGAGCACGGGACTAAAAATGATGCGTCAAACCAAGCTGCAGGAAATTCGCCCGGAGTGTGTCGAGATTCGGGCTCCCGCTCGTACCCGCATGCAAGCCAGCCGCTTGCCGGTAGGTTTCGAATTTGGCATCGATGACGGTATCGGGCGTGACGCGGTAACTGACCTTGCCCGACAGGGTGACTGCGCCAAATGCACCGAGTCGTGCATCAAACGAATGGGGACCGGCGACACTAAAACCTCGGGCAAGCGTCGCGCCAACGTCGTACTGACCTGTCGCATCGAGCACCGGATCAAGATAAAAATTAGCCGCGCTCTGGCTGTAATAGCGCGCTCCCGGCGTGACGCTCCAGCGCCCGAATGCCTGCTCCCATTCGACGCCAACCGTGTGCGAACGGATACCGAACGTATCGGTGTAATAGCGGTAATTGCCGCGCAGCGCCGCATCGAACTGGCTCACGTAATGATTTAGCCGTGCCAGCCCGATCCAGGCATTGCGCCGGTCGGGGCGCAGGTCGAGGGTCTTGTAGGGATCATCGTAATAACCGGTGCCGATGCTGCGGGTCAGGTTGAGCTGGATAATATCGCTCGCCGTCAGCACTTGCGTGACGCCGGCCATGAATTCATGGGTACGCTTGTGCTGGTCGATGGCGGTGTTGGTGCCGTTGGAGGTATTGTCGATACGGTCGCGGGAAAGCCCGTAACCGATCGTCCAGGTACGGTTGTTGTCGGCAGTCGACCAGCGGCCTTCAACACCGATCGCGCGCGAAATGTAATCGTGCTCGGTCGAATACGACACGCTGGCAGAGACCGCAGCACGCGATAAATAGCGGGTGACTTTCAGGTCGGCGGCCTTGCGGTAGTCGTGCATCTGGCTGGCACCGGAGCGTTCGGTATGCAAGTACGACGACGCGCCGGAAACACTATCGCCGGAGGCTGACCCCTCGATCGCCCAGACTCCGGCGATCGGCACCTGCCCATATACTTGGGGCGTACTGACCCTGATGCGGTCAAGTCCTGGCTGGCTGTCCTTGTAGGTCCCGTATTTGACGCCGATGGTGGATTGTTCCGGGGCGTTTTCTGCAGCGGCATCGCGTGAAACTAATGCCGCCATGCCCGGCAGGATCAGGGAGGCCATGAGGACACTGGATGCGACATTGCCGGCAAAACTGCGGGGGCATGTGCCGGCGAACTCGTCGACCGCAGCGTGCGCGGATGGCAAAGCCGGGCTGGAGGAATTTTTTTTCATGGGTGTCCTTAATTGCAGCCGCAGCCGCCGCCGCCAACGCCGTAACCGCCGCTGGAGTTTTCCTTGCTGCTGTAGATGTGTTGTACGAAAGCCTGATCCAGCGGATCACCGCCGAAGGTCATGGCCGGCTTGGCCAGATTGCCTTTTTCCCAGGGCTGAACCTGGCCAAGACTGCTGCAACCCGCCAGCGCTGCCAGCGCCAACACGGCAGCGGGTATCAGCAGTCGTTTGAACGCGGGCTTCATGGCTTGCCCTTGCCGGCAAGGGCCTGATTGATCTGCTGTTCGAGCGCATCGCCATCGGCCGGGACAAAGCCGTTATGGACCAGCAAGACCTTGCCATCGGGACCAATCAGCACCGAGCCGGGCATGCCCTTGAGGCCGTAGCTGGCAGGCGTTTTTCCCTCGGCATCGAAGGCCACGCTGAAGGTCGCGGGATGGTCCTTGAGGAAGATGCCGGCATCGGCGGTTTTCTTGTCAACATTGATGGCAACGACTTGCAGTCCCTTGCTGCCATAGCGGCTTTGCATGTCGTTCATCCACGGGAAGGATTGCTTGCAGGGACCGCACCACGAGGCCCAAAAATCGAGGTAAATGACTTTCCCCTTGAAGTCAGCTAACTGGACTGGGCCAGCAGGACCGGGGAGAGAAAATGCAGGACTGGTCTGGCCAACTTCAACGGCTTGTGCTGGCAGGACCATGACTGACAGAAGCAGGGCCAGCAAGGGGATTTTTTTGGTCATCATCAGTTTTTCCGAAGGTAATGAAACACATCAAAAATTAAAACCGAAACTCAATACTACGTTACTTTTGGTTTGAAGCAACATTCCAAAACCCATGCCTTGCGGCATTTTTAAAAGGCCGCTCCGATTTACCACAGCGATTCAGGGGATGGCAGCCCGGTCCAGCGATGCCAGAAATTCATCCGGTGCCTGATAGCCAATCACTTTGTGACTGATCCGGCCGGCCTCGGCTGCGCCGAAAAAAACCATTCCGGGCGGACCGAACAGGCTGAAGCGCTTGAGCAGCGCCTTGTCTTCAGCGGTATTAGCCGTCACGTCGACTTGCAGCACGCGTACTCCGGCCAGGCGCTTTTGTACAACGGGATCGCGAAACGTAATGCTGTCGAACTCCTTGCAGGCGACGCACCAGTCGGCATAAAAATCGAGCATCACGGGCTGCCCTTGCTGGTGCGCTGCCGTCAGTGCGGCATCAAGCGCAGCGTTACTGGCAACGCGGCTGATGTGCAGTGCACCGGCGGCTTCGGCCGGTGCGCCCTGCCCGCGCCACTGTGCCAGCGGTTGCAACACCGAGCGGCCACCGGACGCGGCCCCCACCAGCAGGATCACCGACAGGATCGCCAAGCCGGCGGCGGCGGCACGACCCGCCAGCCCCGCACCGTGCTGCGCACTGCCGAACAATCCCAGCCACGCGGCCACTGCCAGCAACCACCCGGCCCACAGCAGCATCTGCAAGGACACCGGCAACACGGGTGTCACCATCCAGATCGCCACACCCAGCAGCAGCATGCCGAACAGTTGCCGGACTCGCTCCATCCAGGCCCCTGCGCGTGGCAGCAAGCTACCCGCAGAAAGGCCTACCAGCAACAGCGGCACCCCCATGCCAAGCGCCATCGCAAACAATGCCAGACCACCGAGCACGACATCACCGGTCTGGCTGATGTAGACCAGCGCCCCGGCCAGCGGAGCTGCCACGCAAGGCCCGACCACCAGCGCCGAAACGCCACCCATGAGGAACACGCCGACAGTCGATCCGCCCTTGAAGCGGTTTGACCAGCCGCTGGCCCGTTGCTGGATAAAGGTCGGCATCTGCAGTTCGTACAAGCCGAACATTGACAGTGCCAGCGTGGTCAGCAGTAACGCAAAGCCGCCCAGGACCCAGGGATTTTGCAGCGCGGCAGCCAGGCCTTCGCCGGCCAGTCCGGCCGCCACGCCAAATCCTGCATAGACCAGCGCCATACCCAGCGAATACGCCAGCGAGAGCAAAAAGCCGCGCAACCGGCTGGGACGCCCCGCTTGACCGGCAATCAATGACGACAGGATAGGCACCATCGGCAGCACACAAGGCGTGAACGAGAGCAGCACGCCGGCCAGCCAGAACACGCCCAGCGTGCGCAACAGATTACCGCCGGCGAGCGCCGCGGCAATCGGATCCGAAGCAACCGGGGGCGCTGGCACGGCAGGAGCCGGCATGGCCTGGACCAGTCCGGGCATCACGCCGTTCGCTGCTGCGCCAAGACCGGTCAATGCCACTTGCAGGTCGGCGCTGGCCGGGGCGTAACACAAGCCGGCATCAGCACAACCCTGCCAGTTGACGGTCAGCGGCAGCAGTGCCACCCCCTTGGAAAAATGGACATCGACGTCCAGCGATTTTTCATAAATCGCCATGATCTTGTTGAAGTTGGGATCGAAGCGGTCTTCGCCGGCAGGCAACGATAACGCTGCCCACTGTGCCTGCGGCTGCGTGGATGCAACGCTGATCCGATCGCGATAGAGATGGTAGCCGGGTGCGATTTCCCAGTGCAGGGCGAGCGTATTGCCATCGACAACCCGAGTAGAAAAAACAAACGCCTGCTCCGGTGGAAGATAGTCGTCTTTCAACGCCGCATTGGCTGACCAGGCGAGCAGGAGACAGAAAGAGAACAGGAAGAATCGTCGAACAGCGAAGACAAGGGAAGCTAGCATGGTTCACCTTTGGGGATAGTTGCCGGGCCAACCGCGCTCCTACACACCGGGCACAGTCGAAGTCATCAAGCCATTGTCGCTAATGGTTTCGATGCTACGTTGATTCTTGGTGGCAACGCAATCCTTTTGGTAATGGCCAGCGCCTTGTGGGAAGGGAGACGGCGCTCTGCGGGACAAAGCGAGAAAATCAGTAGTGGAAGTACGACAGATAGTGCGAGCGATCCGATGCAATGACAGGCGGCACTGAGCTGTTTTCGAGCTGCTTGGTATGGGTTGAATGCGGCGCAATGCCCTTTGGTTATTGCACCAAGTACACCGATCACCGTCGCCAACACCGACGGTCGACTATGGCCGACATCCCGCCCGGAACACGGTCAATGCGATGCCGACCCCGTCCCACGCAAGCGCCCCACAATCCCGCTCGGAAAAAAATAGACCGACAGGATGAACAGTATCCCCAACCACAACAGCCAGCGATCCGGCGACAGCAGC
>CANFED010000135.1 GCA_947445995.1 Oxalobacteraceae bacterium
CACCCGCCACCTTCAGTCCGACCGCCCGCCTGATCGACAGTCTGCAGCAGCATTCCACCGCCACCGCCCTGCTCGGCAAGACACCGCTGGTGAGCACCGGCGCGACGCCACCGGCACAGATCGCCACCGCACTGCAAACAGCGCTGACCACTAGCGGAATTTTTTACGAATCGCATGTGCAGCAATGGGCCAATGGCGAGCGGCCGCTGGCCGAAGTGCTGCGCGAACCTCAAAACGTCAACGCCCGCAACACCACTGCAGATGCGGGGCTCAACCCTGATACCGCCCGCATCGTCAACCTGCAACTCAATACGCTCGACATCCCCCGCGTGCAATGGCAAGGCGAAGTCTGGCCTGGCCAGCAGATGCAATGGGAGGTGAGCGAACAGGCGCAACAGCAGCAGCCCGACAGTGAGGCGGAGGCACCCGAACGCAGCTGGCAGAGCGTGGTCCGGTTCGACTTGCCAACGCTGGGTCGGGTGGCCGCAACGATCACGCTGATCGGTGACCATGTGCAAGTGCAGATGCGCACTGCCAATCCGGACAGCGCACAGACCTTGCGGCTTCATGGTGCGCAATTGTCCGAAGCACTCGAAGCAGCCGGGTCGACACTGGACCTGCTGACGGTCAAGCAAGACCAACAAGCCTGATGAACAAACCCGACTCTCCCCTCAAAAATGCCGTCGCACTGGCCTACCAGAACGGTGACGCGGCACCAAAAATCGTCGCCAAGGGACGCGGGCTGATTGCGGCGCAAATCATCGAGCGCGCAAAAGAGCATGGTGTATTTGTCCATGAATCGAAAGAACTGGTAGCACTGCTAATGCAGGTCGACCTCGATGGTCAGATTCCCCCCGCACTTTATCGGGCAATTGCCGAACTTCTGGCGTGGCTTTATCACATAGAAGCCGCGAAACTGGCAGATGGCGAGGTATGATCGGGGTTTTACGACCTCTCATTTTTCGAAGCAGCCGATGCCCATATCCCAAGAAGAACACGGAGACGAGAATCTAGACCTCAGCCCATTCAAGGTCAATTCAAGACGCGAAATCATTGCGCTGATGCGCGCCCTGTGCGACCAGCGCCAACTGGTTCGGATGCTAGTCGGCGTCTCAGGCGAATCCAGTGTGACCTCGGTCTTGCATGTCGATGAGGATGACAGCGCGGTCATTCTCGACGTGCCAGCCGATGCCGGGATAGCCCGACACGTACTCGCCAGCAAAAACATTTCCTTTGAAACCGTGCTCGAACGCATACGCATCCTGTTCTTCGCGACCGACGTCACGCAGTGCCAATACGGCGACTTGCCGGCCCTGCGCATTGCGCTACCGGCCAGCATGATCCGGCTGCAGCGACGCGAGTACTATCGCGTGGCGACGCCGATGGCGACACCGCTGCGCTGCACGATACAGATCGTCGATGGCGAGACGGTGCAACCCGTCACGCTGTCGCTACTCAATGTCAGCGGCGGCGGTATCACGATCATCGATGACCAGCATCAGCTCGACCACACGGTTGGCCGCATCTACCGGGGTTGTCAGATCTACCTGCCCGGCAGCACGGTGGTGACCACCGCGCTGGAGATCCGCAATTCGGTCGACCTGCGCATGGAAAACGGCAAGCACAGTCGCCGCCTCGGCTGCCTGTTCCATGATTTGCCAAAAGCCATGCTGGCCGTGATCCAGCGTTACATCACCCGTCTGGAGCGCGAACAAAATGCGCGCAATAGCGGCATACGCTGAGGCTGCAGTCTGACGGCGGACGCGAGGAGGCACCGCACGAATTACCCTCCTGCAGCTCGGCTATCGACCCTTGCACTTACTTGGCCGGAACAGCCGGCTCGATCGTGATGGTTTTGGTTTCGCGGATCAGGCCACCGTCACGCACGCTGCCACTGACGACTCCGTCACCGTGAATGCGACGCTCGCAATCGCGCTTGTCGTCCGGCGGCAGCGTGGCGCAGCGACGCAATGCATTGGCGTCATAAGCGGCATTGCCATCATCGAGCTGATGACGACGTGCCTCATCGCGGGCGGCAGCTGCTTCTTTCAGGCAGGTCGCTTCGGACTGGTTGGACTTGCCGCTGAGGCAAATCGCCCGTTCGGATTGATACCTCGCATCGATGCTGCCCGTCTTCGTATCGGCAGCGACTGCATTGCCGCCCAGGCCGGCTGCCAGCACGATGGCGCTCAGGCAAAAAGAAATCTTCAACATCATCTCCTCCAATTGAAAATAGCAACGTAATTGGCCCGGTCAGGCCAGTCTGTTCGCTAACAAACATAAGCAAACCGATAGTCGCCAGCCGCTTTCTGCGACAATGCGCGCCTCATGCATGCACTTCCATTTCCTTATCCGCTGGTCGCCCCGCAATGGCTGGCCGACCTGATCGCCGGCCAGCCGGTAGTCGATCGCCCGACGCCGGACTGGCAACTCATCGAAGTCGACTGCGGTAGCACCGCAGCGCATCACCTGCCCGGCGCTATCCGGCTCGACATCAACCTGCTGGAACAACTGCCGTACTGGAACCGGGTCGACGACGCGACCTTGCTCCAGGTTTTGCTGGCGCATGGCATCCACCACCGGCAGAGCGTGATCCTGTACAGCCGCACGATGACGGCCGCCGCGCGGGTCGGCCATTTGCTGCTGTTGGCCGGCGTGCAGGATGTCCGTCTGCTCGATGGCAACCTGAGCAGCTGGCAAGAGGCCGGCTTGCCGCTGGCAGGTGGTACGCCACCCGCAGCGATCCCCGTTCTCGACTTTGGCCTGCCGTGCCCGCAGCATCCCGAGTACCTCATTGACATGGCACAAGCCCGTACGCTGCTGCAGCAAGCCGATGGCACGCTGGCCAGCATCCGCAGCCACGCCGAATTCATCGGCGCGACCTCCGGTTACCGCTACATTGACGCCTGCGGTGAACTGCCCGGTGCCTGCTGGGGCCGGGCCGGTGTCGCAGGCGATATCAACAGCATGAGCGATTACCAGTTGCCCGACGGACGCATGAAAGAGGCCGCCGTCATCAGTACCTTCTGGGCCGAGGCCGGCATCCTGCCGTCGCGCCAGACCGCGTTTTATTGCGGGACCGGCTGGCGTGCCTCGCTGGCATTTTTTTATGCGCGGGCAATGGGCTGGACGCGGATCAGCGTGTTCGACGGCGGCTGGTTCGAATGGAGCAGCACCGTGGTCCGGCCATGCGCGGCCTTGCTGCCAGCCGATGCGGCGCGTACCATGCGCACACATAAAAATATTTGACAGGAAATGCCATGGACGACCGCTTGACTACCGATGAATACGACGCGCTGAGCCAGATCGGCAAGGCTGCCCGCGGTGAACGCCCGAGCGCCTGCGTGGCCCGCAACTCGAAAAAACTCAATGGCCTGAAATTCATCAGCCATGCCCGCGACGGCCAACTGACGCTGACCGAGAAAGGCCAGCAAACGCTGTTCCTGAAACAATGCATCGAAGGCTTGCGGGCGGTCTCGACCGATGCGCTGGCGCACCTGTCGTCGGATGTTGCGCTGTTTCTCGGCAAGAAGGGACACATCACCCGCGCCGATGACGGCACCTTTGCAATCACGCAGCGTGGTCAGGAGTCGTTGGCCGACATTGATGCGGCTAGCAAGTATTAACAAGTAGGGTGGGCACGGCCGTATCGTGCCCACGCGAATGCACCGCCGAAGCCGGGTTTGGCCGATATGTCTGGTTCGCGCGCGTGGGCACAAAAAACCGTGCCCACCCTACCGGCTTCTCGGATTGGCATTAACGAAACTTGTCTTTACGGCCGGTCTTGATGTCGATGAAAAACTTCACGCCTTTTTCGGTCAGCTCGATGGCGTCCGGCGGCTCGTCGCCGGCCAGCACGCCGGACAATACCGCCAGGCCCTCGCCCTTGCGCAGCAGCGCATCAGCCCGCTCGTAAACATTCTTGCAACCAGTCTCGGCCATCAGGCTTTGCACGATGGGCACTTTCCAGGCGTCGACACCGGCGGCCTGGAATTCGCACACCAGATAGCCCTTGATACCGCCGTACCATTCGACCAGCAAACCCGACAAGCCATCCTCGTCACCGCTCACCAGCACGACCGGTTTGGTCGTGGCACCGCTGCGCTTGGCCACGGCGACTTTGACACGGCGCTTGATCAACGCGTGGTCAACCGGTTCATTGGCATCGAAGCTCCAGATGCGGGCGCGAATCTGTGATTTGGAATTATAGGCAGCGCGGGCAATGAACTGGCCTGACGACGAATGCACCAGCGCGGTGATCCCGGCGGTCATTTTTTCTTGCGGGCGGCCGTCGACCCGTTCGACTGCCGAGGCATAGACCCACGGCTGGCGTTCTTCGAGCAGGCTTTTTTCCTTGCCTTGTTTGATGGTGATGATGAGCATGAGGTGCTTCCGGATGAGATAACGCAATAAATGACGCAGGAGGTTCCAGCGGGACTGCGCAGTGTAATAAGGTTTTGGTCCGACATCCATGCAATCATCAGACAATTCTATTTTTGCGCCGAAAGTCATCGATGAGCATCCGTAATCTGCAAGCCCTGTTCAACCCGACTTGCGTGGCGCTGATCGGTGCAACCAACCGTCCCGGCAGTATCGGCGCAGCGGTCTTGCACAACCTGATCACCGGTGGTTTTGCCGGCCGGATTCTTCCGGTCAATCCCAAGCATCAGAGTCTGAGCGGCATGACCGTCTGGCACGACGTCGCCAGCCTGCCCGTGGTGCCCGACCTGGCCGTCATCTGCACGCCGCCGGACACCCTGCCCGGACTCATCGCCGCGCTCGGCGAGCGCGGCTGCAAGGCCGCCATCGTGATGACGGCCGTCAGCAGCGCGCAGCGCGAGGCCATGCTGCTGGCAGCCAAACCGCATCTTCTGCGCATACTCGGCGGTATCAGCGCCGGCTTGCTGGTACCTGCCATCGGGCTCAACGCCAGCTTTTCGTCCGGCCCTGCCCTGCCCGGCAAGATTGCTTTCGTGTCGCAATCGGGCGGGCTGATGAATGGCGTGCTCGATTGGGCCACCACGCGCGGCCTCGGGTTCTCGAAGTTCATTTCGCTGGGCGAAGGTGCCGACATCGATTTTGGCGACCTGCTCGACTTCCTCGCCGGCGATCCGGCCACGCACGCGATCCTGCTGTTTCTCGAAGATGTCAAACTGGCGCGCAAATTCATGTCGGCCGCCCGCAGCGCCGCGCGCGGCAAACCCATCCTCGTGACCAAAGCCGGCTGCTCCGGTGAAGGCGTGCGCACTGCCGCGTCCCACACCGGCGTGCTGATCAGTCCTGACAGCATTTATGACGCGGCCATCCGTCGCGCCGGCATGCTGCGGGTCAGCTCGACCGAAGCCTTGTTTGGCGCGGTCGAGACACTGGCGCGTGCCAGGCCAATGCACGGCGATCGCCTGACGATTCTGACCAATGGCGGTGGTCCCGGCATCATGGCCAACGATGCGCTGGTCCGTCGGCGAGGCACGCTGGCTGCGCTGACCGAGACAACCATCACCCGGCTGGAACCGATATTACCGTCCGCATGGTCACGGTCGAATCCGGTGGATCTCGGCGGCGATGCGCCGGTCGAACGCTATCGCGCTGCGCTGGCCGGCCTGATCGAGGATGCCAATTCGGATGCCATCCTGTTCATCCATGCACCCAGCGCACTGGTTGCCAGCGCCGATATCGCACGTGTGCTGGTTCCTCTGGTCAAGCAATCATCGCGCAATGTGCTGACTTGCTGGCTGGGCGGCACGGCGGTTTCGGAAGCACGCCAGCTCTGTTCGGCAGCCGGTATCGCCACCTATGAAACGCCAGAAGAAGCCGTACGCGGTTTCATGCAGATCATCGATTTCCGGCATAACCAGCAATTGCTGATGCAGGTGCCGCCTGCCCTGCCCGAGCTTGGCAATAGCGAGCGCATGCGCGCCCAGGCGCTGGTGCGATCCGCGCTGGCCGAGGGTCGCACACTGCTGTCCGAACCCGAAACCAAAACCGTGCTGGCTGCCTACGGCATCCCGGTGGTCGAAACCAGCACCGCTGACAGCATTGATGAGGCCGTCCGGCAGGCGCAACGGATCGGTTTTCCGGTGGCCATCAAGATTCTGTCGCCGCAGATCTGGCACAAGTCCGATGTCGGCGGCGTCGCGCTTGACCTCGACGATGCCAGCGCGGTACGCCACGCCGCCAACGCGATGCACAAGCGCCTGTGTGAACGGCAACCCAATGCCGAACTGCAGGGCTTCGCGGTGCAGGCGATGGCACGCCGGCCGCAGGCGCATGAACTGATCGTCGGCGTCAGCACCGATCCGGTGTTCGGCCCGGTCATCCTGTTCGGTCAGGGCGGCATCTCCGTCGAAGTCGTCGATGATCATGCGGTCGGTTTGCCGCCGCTCAACTCGGTGCTGGCGGGCGACATGATCGGGCGCACCCGCATCGCGCGGTTGCTGGCCGGCTACCGCAACCGTCCGGCCGCTGACATCGACGCCATCAGCCGCACCCTGGTGCAGATTTCCAATCTGGTCGAAGACTTGCCGGAACTGGTCGAACTCGACATCAATCCGCTGCTGGCCGACGGCCACGGCGTCATCGCCCTCGATGCGCGCATGCGTATCGCCACGCCGCGGCGCACATCACGGCTGGCGATCCGGCCTTATCCGCAATCGCTGGAACAAGTCACCGACTGGCATGGCGAAGCACTGACCATCCGTCCGATCAAGCCGGAGGATGGTGAATCCCATGTGATTTTTTTCAATCAGCTCAACCCCGACGATGTGCGCTACCGCGCGTTCTCCAGCATTCGCCGCTTGCAGGAACCACAGGTCGCCCGGTTGACGCAAATCGACTATGACCGCGAGATGGCCTTCATCGCCACGCGCATCGGTGCCGATGGCCAGCGCGAGACACTCGGCGTCGCCCGCGCCGTGGCCGATGCCGACAACCACGAAGCCGAGTTCGCCATCATCGTGCGCTCCGACATGAAAGGCCGCGGCCTGGGTCGCCTGCTGATGCAGCGCCTGATCGATTACTGCCGCAGTCGCGGCACCCATTTCATCATTGGCGAAACCATGTCCGACAACCGGGGCCTGCTGACACTGACCCAAAAACTTGGCTTCATTGCCAAGCCGGTACCGGGAGAACACATCATGTCGCTGCGCCTCGACCTCGGTTGAGCAACCGGCTTTGTGCGCTCGCGTACAGACCCTGACAGGCCGCACGCGCACAGTGATCGTTCCCCATTTTGAAAGGAAACACCATGATCAAGAATGCATCAGCAGTCTGGCAAGGCGGTATCAAGGACGGTGGCGGGACGATTTCGACCGAAAGCGGCGTGCTCAAGGAAGCCCCGTACGGATTCAATGCCCGCTTCGAAGGCGGCAAAGGCACCAACCCCGAAGAACTGATCGGCGCGGCCCATGCAGGCTGCTTTTCGATGGCGCTGTCGCTGATGCTGGGCGACGCCGGCATGGTGGCCGAGCGCATCGATACCAAGGCGGCAGTCACGCTGGAAAAAATCGGTGACGGCTTCACCATCACTGCCAGTCATCTGACCGTGGTCGTGAAAATGCCCGGTGCCGATGCCACAAAATTTGCCGAGATTGCGGCCAAGGCCAAGGCCGGTTGCCCGGTATCAAAATTGCTGACTGCGACCATCACGATGGATGCACGGCTGGAGGCATAAGCCTCCCGGACGGAGCACAGGGAGCGGGGCCAATCCGCCCTTGGTACAGCGGAGTAAAATACGGCTCCGGTCGCGCATGCGACCCCACTTCTTCCTGCCCGCAATGTCCGACACTCCAGAACAGCAAGACCTTCCCGACATCGATCCCGATGCCGACATCAATGAACCACGCCTGTGGCGCAGCGTTGGCTGGACTGCCCGCGTCATGAAGAACGATGACGACGAAGGCTGGGCCGTCGCGATGATCAAGGATGGCGAAGCCGAACCGGCGCTAATCGGTCCGTGGACCATGGGCCGCAACAAGAAAGACCCGAAGCCGCTCGATACGAATGCCTTCAACACGCTAGTCAAGACCGCCTCCGAAGTATTGCGTCGCCACGAGCAACAACTGCACGCGCAATTGCACAAGAGCGTCATGGTCAGCACCGATACCGCCGAATTCGAAGTCACGCTCGATATCATCCCGGATGACGATGATCCGTATGCGCTGCTCACTGCACGCGACGGCTATGGTGAACAGCTCGCCCAAGTGCGGGTCGCACCGCATTTCAAGCTGACACGGGCCACTGCCAGCACCTGGATCGACAACGACTTTCGCAAACCCAACCAGTAACCGTGAGCACAGTGAGCACCACTGACACGTCACGCTATGTGGTGGCGGTGCGCGCGCTGTGCGAATTCACGGCCAAGCAGGGAGATCTCGACCTGCGCTTCACGCCCTCGCCCACCGCGCAGGAAGGCATCGCCGGCCATGCGCTGGTCGCCTCGCGCCGGTCCGATAACTACGAATCCGAAGTCAGCCTGAGCGGCGATTTTGGCCCGCTGCACGTGCGCGGTCGCGCTGATGGCTATGATCCGACGCTGCACCGGCTCGAAGAAATCAAGACCTTTCGCGGCGACCTCAGCCGGATGCCGGACAACCACCGCGCACTGCACTGGGCCCAGGTACGCGTCTATGGCTGGCTGATCTGCAAAGAGCGTGGCTGGTCGGACCTGACGCTGGCACTGGTGTATTTCGATATCGGCAGCCAGCAGGAAACCGTGCTGACAGAGGTCATGTCGGTACAGGCGCTGGAACAGTTTTTTGTGCAGCAATGCGAACGCTTTCTGGCGTGGGCTCAGCAGGAACTGGCGCATCGACTGGCGCGTGACACGGCCTGGAGCGCACTGGCGTTTCCGCATCCGGCCTTTCGTGCCGGCCAACGCGAACTGGCCCAGGCGGTCTATCAGGGTGCAACTAGTGCACGCTGCGTGCTGGCGCAAGCACCGACCGGGATTGGCAAGACCATCGGCACGCTGTTCCCGCTGCTCAAGGCCGCGCCGGCTCAACGCCTCGACAAAGTGTTTTTTCTGACCGCGAAGACCTCCGGACGCAGTCTCGCGCTGGGCGCCGTCGCGCTGCTCAAGCAGGCCACGCCGACACTGCCGCTGCGGGTGCTCGAACTGGTCGCGCGCGACAAGGCTTGCGAGCATCCGGACAAGGCCTGTCATGGCGATTCCTGCCCGCTGGCCAAGGGCTTCTATGACCGCCTGCCGCAGGCGCGCGCCGCCGCCGTGGAGTCGGGCGCCGGTGACCGCGTTGCGCTGCGCACGGTGGCGCTGGAGCATGCTGTGTGCCCGTATTATCTGGCGCAAGACCTGGTACGCTGGAGCGACCTGATCATTGGCGACTACAACTATTACTTCGACAGTAGTGCGATGCTCTACAGCATGACGCTGGCCAACCAGTGGCGGGTCGCGGTGCTGGTCGACGAAGCTCACAATCTGATCGAACGTGGCCGCAAGATGTACAGTGCCGAACTCGATCACGGCAGTTTCAAGCGACTGCGTTTGGTCGCACCGACCGGCGTGCGCAAAACTCTGGACAAGCTCGGCCGTTGCTGGACCAAACTGCGCAAGGACTTTGCCGAACCGTATCAGGTCTTGCCCGCGCTACCGGATAAATTCATGACGGCGCTGCAGCAATGCATCACCGAGATCGGGGAATTTTTTAGCGAACAGCCGACCCGCATCGAGGCCGACTTGCAGCGCTTTTATTTTGATGCGATCCACTTTGCGCGGATGGCCGAGGCGTATGGCGACCACTCGCTATGCGACATCAGCCAGAACGGTGACAGCAATGCCGTGCTCTGCCTGCGCAATGTCATTCCGGCGCCCTTCCTCGCGCCGCGCTTTGCCGCAACGCGTTCGACGACGCTGTTCTCGGCAACACTGAGTCCCTGGCATTTTTATAGCGATACGCTGGGCTTGCCAGAGACCACGGCGTGGATCGATGTCG
>CANFED010000136.1 GCA_947445995.1 Oxalobacteraceae bacterium
ATACCGGATTGAAGTTCAGTTCTATCACGCCGCCAGCGTTTCTGAAATAGTTTGACCGTAACGGAAGCCATGCTGCCTGCTGGGCCACTTAACTTTATGGCGAATCAACAGCCCAACAGTGATTGAACCGAGTTACCTCGCACAAACACAAACATCAACAACGACAACACAGGCACCGGCGACATGAAAAAAATGCCAGACGTCCGTCAGTAGAAATCGACGCGCTAACAAGCCGTGTTGCCTGACGCGGTGTTGCAAAGCCCAAGCAAATTCCCCGCACCGCCAATCGACCCGTCCCAAACGAAGAAAGGCATCCAGTGGTATTTCGACATGAAAGCGCATGTCGGTGTCGATACCGAAAGCGGCGCGCTAAACAGCCAGGACACCACGGCGGCGAGTGTGGCTGACATTGTTGAAACGGCAGCACTGCTGCACAGCGATGAAGAAACGGTATTTGCCGATGCGGGCTACGCCGGGGTGGCGTGCAAAAGTACAAAGAAATGAATGACATCAAGACTCCTGTGTCTGGTCATTCAATGGGCTATTTCAATTCCTGCAAAGTCGACCGGTCCAAAATTCGGGAGTGCTTAGGCATGACAGCTTTGAGAATTTCCATCTGGTCGCTCAGGATCCGTCGGTTCTGTAGAACAAGTCCTTCGTGGTGAGTCGGTACATAGGGTACATACAACAGTTCCCATCCGAGTTCTTCAAGTAATCGTGATCCCTTTATCCCATTGCATCGAGAGCAACACGCGCAACAGTTCAACCAAGAGTCCTTCCCGCCCCGAGAAAGTGGAACGATATGATCTCGTGTCAGTCCCCGCGGACCCTTTCCACAATACACACAAATCTGGTCACGTTTGAATAACGCAGCGTTCGTCAAAGGAATTGATGCGATGTTCCTGAAAGGGTTAAGGCTCCTTCCGTTCAGCACTAAAATACTTTTCAGTGAAATTTCGGAAATCAGCCCCGTGGCCCGATTTATCCCGCCTCTAAACGTGAATTCAAAATCTCCGAAACCGTATGCAATTTTCCCTAGTACCTCACATGTCACTGCCTCCTCCCAAGTAAGCCAGTGGGTCGGAGAGCCTGTACTGTCAATTGCAAGTAGCAACTGGTTGAGCGTGGAATTCATCGGCGTCGCGCCTGCATGGCTGAATCTTGCGATTTAAAAATGTTAATTTAGTGTGGCTGCTCATCATTAACCAAAGAGTTTGGTAACAGAGCACTTATCTTGAGCTTAATTTGCACTTGTCAAAGTGAATTGTCCAGACTCTGACATGAAATAGCCGGTGATTTTCGAAGTTATCGCGGAAAAGGAGCGTCGCATTACGCGGAGCACTCAAAGGATCGAAGGTTCGCCGGTTTGTTTTGAGACGCCAGCGCGAAATTCGAGGTCTCCTCCTAAGCCGCAGCTAATCGCACCCCCAGCGCTTACCTGAAAAAGCTTTTCACGCGGAACCACCTGCTAAGCTTCCTCACTTTTTAAACAGCAGGATTTTGGTGATGCACACTCTGGCACAACTCCGCAACGGCACATCAACGGGCGTCACACGCCTAAAACTGGAGTGTGGTCTCACTACATTTCCTGACGAGATATTCGATCTCGCTGAATCTCTGGAAATTCTCGATCTATCCGGCAATGCCTTGTCAGCGCTCCCAGATGACCTGCCACGACTGCACCGACTGCGTATCCTGTTTTGTTCGGACAATCAGTTCACGACGTTACCGTCGGTGCTGGGCCAGTGCAAGCAGTTGAGCATGATCGGCTTCAAGGCCAACCAGATCCGTACGGTGCCTGCCGGTGCCCTGCCGACAACATTGCGCTGGCTGATTCTGACCGACAACCAGATCACCGATATTCCTGCCGAGATCGGTCATTGCAAACAGCTACAGAAGCTCATGCTGTCCGGCAACCAGCTCAACAAGCTGCCAATACAACTGGCCGAATGCTCCGGTCTTGAATTGCTACGCATTGCAGCAAACCGATTCACTGCGCTTCCGGAATGGCTGCTGACATTGCCACGCTTATCCTGGCTGGCTTACGCCGGTAACCCGCTGGGCGACGCGCGCGAATTGGCTGCACTGGATAACAGAAGTATTCCTGTTGTCCGATGGGAAGATTTGCAACTCCATGAACAGCTCGGTGAAGGTGCTTCCGGCGTGATCTACCGCGCCACCTACCGGCATGACGACAGTGCCGATCCAGTTGCCTTGAAACTGTTTAAGGGAGCACTGACCAGCGACGGCTTGCCACGCAGCGAAATGGCAGCTTGCATCACTGCAGGCCAGCATTCGAACATGATTCCGATACTGGGAAAGCTGACAGGTCATCCCGAGGATGCTGACGGCTTGATCATGCCCTTGATCCCGCCGAAATTTCGTAACCTGGCCGGACCGCCTAGTCTGGACTCATGCACACGCGACATCTACGATGACGACCTGTCGATTGGTGATGCCGAGCTGCTGGCTTTTGCACTAGGAATTGCGTCTGCGTTGTCCCGCCTGCACCTGCGCGGCATTCTGCATGGCGACCTGTACGGTCATAATTTGCTCCACACTGGCGATGGACGCGTCCTGCTTGGCGACTTTGGTGCTGCGTCATTGCTTACGCCAGATTGTCTCCAGGCCGAGGCACTCCAGCGGATCGAAGTGCGTGCTTACGGCATCCTGCTGGAAGAGTTAATCGCCCGCTGTCCGACTCCATTCCCGCTTCAGCTGGCAACCATTGCTCGCGCTTGTCTGTCTGATGAAAACCGATCACGCCCGTTGTTCAGCGAAATCGTGCATGCGCTGTCCCAGACGGCATACCCGCTGACCACGACCAGTCGTTAGACTTTGCCTCCTCATGCCAACTGTATGTTCCTCCACTGTTCGACCATGTCGCTGATCTGCCGCAATCCTTCGGTGATGACTGCCGGTCCTGGCGACAGGATATCCGGTGACTTGATTTCAAACAGCATGTTGTTGCGTACGGCGGGAATATCCTGCCAACCGGCCCGCGACTGCATCGACGATGGCTGGAATTTTTTGCCGCACCACGACGCAATAATGATGTCCGGTGCACGTCGCACGACCTCCATCGGATCGGTGATGATGCGTTGTCGCGCTGCGGCCTCGATCGACAATTCTGGAAATGCATCCGTGCCGCCGGCCAGCACGATGGCTTCAGCGGCCCATCCTATGCCGCTCATTAGCGGCTCGTTCCACTCCTCGAAATAAATGATGGGTCGGCGTCCTCCCTGCCCTGTCCGTGCAACAGCTACCGCGATCTGACGCTGCAATTCGGCGACCAGTACCCGACCCTCCTGTTCACGCTCGACCAGCGCCGCCAGTACGCGGATCATGTGCAGGATGCCGGCGATACTGCGCTGGTTGAACAAGTGAACTTCAATACCAGCCAGTGCAAGGTCACGGCAAATATCGGCTTGCAAGTCGCAAAATCCGATGACCAAGTCTGGCTTTACCGCCAGGATACGTTCGATCTTCGTCGATGAAAATCCACTGATCTTTGGCTTCTCGGTGCGCGCACGGGCAGGACGCACACTGAATCCGGAGATCCCGGCGATGCAGTCTTCCGCACCCAGTGCATAGAGTGTTTCGACAGATTCTGTGCAAAGGCAAGCGATGCGTTGGTAATGACTCATGACGTTATCTTCCGGTTACATGCGCGTGCTGGGTTTTCCAGCAACGCGATGGTAGCGGAGTTAGCAAGGGAGTCAATAAGTGGGGCGATAGGTGGGTCAATTAGCGAGTCAATATCAAGTGTAATGAACACTAGCGCCAATGCTGCAAATTGACCTTATAAAATACCAGTCAAAAAACCTCGTTGAAGATCGGATATCACTATATATTTTCAACGGGCGTGTCCAACGGCGAGCATCCATTTATGAAGCGAATTCATTTTCGCGTTGGCCCGGAAATCCGATAGTGGGCTTCATTCATCCGATCATCCCCTTTACTGAATGTTGACCTGAAACTGTCCGTGTGATGCAGCTTTGACTTTTGGCAACGTAATTTTTAATACGCCACAGTCATAGCGCGCCGTAGACTTTTCAACCATGACAGGTGACGGCAACCGCAAGGTACGGTTGAATATGCCATAGGCACATTCCATTAATCGGTATTTTCCCTGTGTGGATTCTACTTCACATTGCTTTTCACCATGAACGATGAGGTTGTCGTCAAGTACTTGAATATCGAAATCCTCCTTTTTCATACCAGGCACCTCCAGTCGAACAACGATTTTGTCTTTATGCTCAACAACATCACCTGCCAGCACGGACCAATTGGCAACTAGTCGATGCGATTCGATAGCAATCGGAACCGATTTTGATGACTCCTTGTGTCCATCGCTCCGATAAAAATGAGTGATCCCTCCCCAGCCTTGCTCTCTCAAGGATCGCCAGCCTTCACTGGCAGTATCCCAAATTTCTTCGGCGTTCTGCTTTATGTCTGAAATTATTCCCATTTCATCCTCTTGAATCGAATACTCAGTAACGCGTCCGTTTGAGACTAAAAAAGTGCAACCGCAATGATTAACAGCAGGCCAAAAAATAATTTTTTACTGAGGTAATTTCTTACGGATGTCTGTACTGACAGTTTTTTGATCTGTTTATAAATAGCATCAGGCGCCGTTTGTTTCGGCTAACCTGTACGTAATAAAATTAGGTAACCACAATATTTTTTCCGATCTTGCCTGGTTTTTTTGGTAATTTTAAATCTAATATTCCATCTTGATATTTAGCGATTACGTTTTCTTCGTCAATGTCACTTGCCAAGGTAAAGTTCCGATAAATTTGGCCATAGTAACTTTCACTACGTAAAATAGTTGCTCCTTCTTTATCATCAATCTGTCTTTTTTTCTCTGCAGTAATCGCTACCTGATTTCCGTCAATATCAACTTTAATATCTTCTTTTTTTAATCCAGGTATTTCAGCTTTTACCGAATAGGCTTGGTCAGTTTCAGAAACATCTATTTTTATTCTAAGATCCGCATCGACTTCTTTGAAAATCGGTGCCAATTGAAACCCTCTAAAAAAATCGTCTACATCAGCAAAGCGCCTTGGCAAGCCCACTTTACTGAACGGATCGAAGTTAATCAAGCTTTGGTTCATGGTTGCTCTCCTTAAATTTTAATGTAGACAATATTCATAAAAAGTTTTTTGGCGGAAAATAAATTTTTTAGCAAAAACTTTAGATTCGCAAATTGCAAAGCGTCTTCCTAATATAACGAAATTTTTCTAATTAAGGGAATTTTTTTATTGATATAAATCAAGAATTAATAAAGTTAGCGAAAAAATTTTATTGGGAAATTTATTTACAATATTCAATAAATATTAAAAGGTAAAACTTTAAATAATTTTATTTGAAGTTAGCTTGCCTTTGCAATAAGATTGTCGTCACACCTATTCAGGGTGATGATCTGGTGCTAATTATCAAACAGAAATTAAGTCGTCGATTTGATTTAAGGAGGAATCATGGACTGGTTGATTTTCAGAAATAAAAAAGGATTGAAATTGATTTCGATAATGCTGGCTGTCCTGGCATTGCTTGTAGTGGCACCGATTGCAGCGCGCAGCGCACCGGGATTGTCAGACCGATCTGCTGATCCGAAGCGCTGGTATCAGGAAGATACGACGCCACAACAGCACTGGCAGACTTCACTCAAGGAAGCCAACGCTGCTTTGCACGAGGCACTACAGGACTGCAAGCTCAAAAAGGGAGCGGAACGAAGTTCCTGTCAGCGCGAAGCCCGACAACGTTACCAAGATGATTTAGCGCAAGCAAAAGAGTCGCTGAAGATGGCACAGCAGTCGGCAAGCAAGTAAATAAGATGGCCCTGACCGTGAGCTGTCAGGGAGCCACGTCCACAAATTTTGCGATTTTCTTCAATGCTTGTTCGACACGGGTAAAGCCGTGGCGGTTACATTGTCAACATGGTGGATTGCAAGTGCTTCGCGCCGGAAGCCCCGTGCGACGGAATGATAAAAAGCGTGTGGACTGAGTTGGCGCGCAACGAACGACGCAATCAGCGTAGCAGCAAGCAGATAGAGCGTGGCGTCATGACTTTTGGTCATTTCCATCACGATGACACTGGCCGTAATCGGTGCTTGCGTGGCGGCAGCCAGAAAGGCGGCCATCGAGATCAGTGCGAATATCCTGGGCTCCATCAGACCGCCGAATAACAGCGAGATATTCTCGCCGATACCTGCCCCGATCGCCAGACAAGGCGTGAAGATTCCACCGGGAATCCCCGCAAAATACGTAGCGACAGTCGCGAGCCATTTTGCGATGCCAAACCATTGACCATCTGTTGATCGACCATTGAGCAACGCCGCAGTTTGTGTGTAACCGGTACCATAAATGGAGCCATCGACTGACCATCCGACAATGGCAACAACCAGGCCGCAAGCGAAGGCAATGAGGAGTGGTCGCTTCAACGGGATATGACGCCATTTTGCGGGCAACATGCCGGTCGGTCCCATCAGTAATATTTTCGAAAACAACCCGCCCAAGACGCCATTAATGAGTGCACATAACAAGACCCCCTTCCAGGCTCCGCTCACGATCAACATCGACTCTTCAATACGAAAATAGGACTGTCCGCCCAACAACGCAAGAGACAAAAATCCCGCTGTTAATACCCCCGACAGGACAATTCGATCCCAGCGGATGGCGCTGTTACGGCCTAGCTCTTCGATGGCAAACACGATCCCGGCAAGCGGCGTGTTGAAGGCGGCGGCCAGACCACCTGCCGCACCCGCCGCAATCAGTGCCTCCGGACGGAATCCGAGGCGCAGGCCCAGCTTTTCATGCCACCACTGCCCCCATGACAGCATGACGGCTGCCCCGACCTGAACCGACGGACCTTCCCGGCCGCTGGACGCACCTAGCAGCAAACTGGTGGCGGTCAATCCAATCTTCCAAATGGATTGGCGTAGCGAAACCAATGTTCTTTGCGCGCCGCTGCTGGCAGGCAAAGACATGGCGGCGATGACTTGCGGAATACCACTCCCCCTTGCCTGTTGGGCATAACGAATAGTCAGCCACCGTAATCCGGCAAAGCCAAATGGCAACATCAGAAACGCACTCCATGAATAGGCACCGATTATCTTGACGTTCAGCGAGAGCATGAATTCAGCCAGCATTGCAAATGCCAGCGAGATCAGTGCGACACAGGAAGCTCCGCCAAGAAATACGGCGTAAGTGAGCGTAGTCCGTGAGATACGACCGCGACGCCGTGCCGCTTTCGATGAAGGAATCTTGTGCGATTCGATGGGTTGTTGCATTGACAGATCCGATCGGTGAGGTAACGAAAATCACTACTTGTCGCAAACAACACTGCCGCGAAAGAGCGGTACGTTACACCTTTCCGCTACAGAAACCGAACCTATCGCAACGGAAGTTTAATAAGGAATGTTAATCTAAAGTTGACTAAAGGATATAGATTAACTATAATTACGCCTCTTTTAATGCTTAATTGCTAGAAGATAACCGATTTTAACGTTCTCGACGTTACCAAATAGACAGCTATTCCGTCCGTTCCAAAAATTCAAGCTTCATTTTTGACCTACGTCGCCCTGGCTTCTCGCGACGCTGCGCAAGAAAAAGCAACAAACAGCTCCAACTCAGTTGCCCCTAGGGCACACACGTAACAAGCAGAAAAATGGCTGGGATTCCCATGCAGAGATTTTGCGTGCTGTTACGTCACCCGCTTGGCGGGAACGCAGCCTGCGTCCAGCGCAGGTCCTTGCCACTTCACCTTCCAACAAAAAAAAGGGAATCGTCATGGCCAAGCAGATCAGCATCAATAAAGTATTCAAAATCTTCGGCGAAGCGCCGGAAAAAGCACTTGAACTCGTTAACCAAGGAGTCAGCAAACAGGACATTCTGGCGCGTACGGGTAACTCGATTGGCGTGTTTGATGCCAGTTTCACTATCGAGGCGGGCGAAATCTTTGTTGTCATGGGCTTGTCCGGTTCCGGCAAGTCGACGTTGGTACGCATGCTTAACCGCCTCATTACGCCGACGACTGGCACGATCAACATCGGTGGTGTCGATATCAACAAACTCTCAGCCAAGGAGATGCGCGCACTACGCCGCAAGGACATCAGCATGGTGTTCCAGTCCTTTGCACTGATGCCGCACATGACGGTGCTCGACAATACGGCGTTCGGTCTGGAATTGGCCGGAGTCGATCGCGCCACCCGCAACGCGCAAGCACTCAAGGCGCTCGATCAGGTTGGTCTGACTGGTTGGGATGCAAGCTTTCCGGACGAGCTATCGGGCGGCATGCAGCAGCGCGTCGGGCTGGCCCGTGCGCTCGCGTCGGACCCGTCGATTCTGCTGATGGATGAAGCGTTTTCTGCCCTTGACCCCATCATTCGTACCGAGATGCAATCGGAGATTCTGCGCTTGCAGCAAGTCCGCCGTCGTACCGTCGTATTCATCTCGCATGATCTTGATGAAGCGATGCGTATTGGTGACCGCATCGCCATCATGAAAGATGGCATGGTGGTACAAGTCGGCACGCCCGATGAAATCCTGCGTAACCCTGCCGATGATTACGTGCGTAGCTTTGTGCATGGCGTGGATGCCGCCGCCGTCTTCAAGGCCGCCGACATCGCCCGCAAGAGCCAGGTCGTCGTCTCGGAACACCCGAGCCGCGGTGCGCGTGCCGCACTCAAAATGCTGGAAGACAACGACCGCGAATATGCCTACGTGATCAGTCCAGGCCAGCACTATCTCGGCATGGTCTCGGCCGAATCATTGCGGACCGCGTTGCTTGGTCACGAAGGTCCGCTGGGCCTGGCGCACGCCTTTCTGCCGCACTCGGAAAAAATATCCGGGGAAGCTTCGGTCAGCGATCTGTTCGGACAAGTTGCCAAGACACCCTACCCGGTGCCGGTCGTGGCCGAGGATGGTCATTATTGTGGTGCCATCAGCAAGACCACGCTGTTGAAGTTTCTTGATCGCGATACCCCACTGGTACCTGCGCAATGACGACTCCTTTGAAAGACCCATCGATGCCGGATATCACCACCACACAAGCTGTGCCGAATGTTGCCGCAAGTTCACCTTGGGATACCGCCCCGGCAGCGGAATCTGTCGTTGCACCGGTTGACCCTTGGGCCACTGGCGCCGCCGATGCCGCCGTTCCAGCTGATCCGTGGGGTGGCGGTGGTATGGACGCAGCCAGCTCGGCCGGAGCCGGCAACTGGATGGATGCGCCGGTCAGCAGCACGCCAGCGGATGCACCGGCCGGTCTCATGGAACAAGTACGACAATTTCTTGACGGTTCGTCGCCCATCGAGAGCTGGATTAACCACGGACTCGATTGGTTCGTGACGCATTTCCGGCCGTTTTTTCAGACCGTTCGCGTACCGATTGACAACACGCTAACGTGGGTTGAAGGCTCGCTGCAAAGCGTGCCAACGCTGGCCATGATAACGATTTTCGGCTTGCTGGCCTGGCAGTTTGCCGGCCGCGCAGTAGCTATCGGTACCGTCATTTCCTTGCTGGTAGTCGCAGGTTTGGGTATCTGGCCGGAGGCAATGGTCACGCTGTCACTGGTGCTGACGTCGCTCGCATTTTGTCTGGCAATCGGCTTGCCGCTCGGTATCTTGCTGGCGAGTAGTGACCGTGCCCAGAGTGTTACGCGGCCGATACTTGATGCGATGCAAACCACGCCTGCCTTCGTCTACCTGGTGCCGGTTGTCATGTTGTTCGGTATCGGCAACGTACCGGGTGTGATTGTGACCATCATCTTTGCATTGCCACCACTGGTCAGGCTGACCAATCTTGGAATCCGTCAGGTCCGTCCGGACCTGATCGAAGCCGCTCGTGCCTATGGAGCATCACCTGCCCAGATGCTCCTCAAAGTGCAGTTACCACTGGCCCTGCCGTCGATCATGGCCGGCGTTAATCA
>CANFED010000137.1 GCA_947445995.1 Oxalobacteraceae bacterium
CGAACAGGGGCGCGATGTCTTCGCCATTCCGGGTTCTATCCACGCCCCCTTGTCAAAGGGATGTCATTGGCTGATCAAACAGGGAGCCAAGCTGGTCGAATCGGCACAGGATGTCCTTGAGGAAATCGCACCGGATGCCACCGTAGCAGTGTCGCGCTCCCCGGTAAGGCCAGCGTCTTCGCCGGTGCTGTCGGCGCTTGTTACCGCACTCGGTTTTGATCCGGTCGACAGCGACACATTGATCGCGCGCACCGGACTCGATGTCGCTGTATTGAGCGCGCAATTACTGGAGCTGGAGCTGCTCGGATGCCTGGAAGTACTGCCTGGTGGGAATTACCGGCGACTCGGGTAGAATCCGGACTCGTCGGGTATGCGCGCCTCTGTTGAAGGCAGCGCGGCATGCTTCCAGAATACCTTTTCGCAAACGCTGCGCGACCCTTGTGCCAGCGCGATCTTACCGCTACAGTACATTCATGTTCGACGTCCTTGTCTACCTCTACGAAACCTATTACCGTCCGGATGCCTGCCCATCACCGGCTGCACTGGTCAAGAAACTGTCGGCAATCGGTTTCGACGATGACGAAATCACCAGCGCGCTTGACTGGCTGACCGATCTCGCAAAAACCACGACAACGCTGACCGGACAATACCCGCAACAAACCGCATTTTCATTTGGTACGCGCATTTATGTGCCGCAGGAAATGGACGCGCTTGGTACGGCCGCCGTCGGTTTTATCCAGTTCCTCGAAGCAGCCAAGCTGCTCAATCCGGTCCAGCGCGAGATCGTCATCGAACGTGCGCTTGCCGTGAGCGGCAGCCTGATCTCGCTGGACAAATTGAAGGTTATCGTGCTGATGGTACTGTGGAGCCAGGGCAAGGAGCCTGACGGCCTGATGTTCGATGAACTTTTCCTTGACGACGACGAGCCTGAGCCTAGGCAATTACATTAACCGACAGCCTGCTGCATCGTTGCCGTTTGATGTGCTGGCCGGTGCGAACCGTTGTTGCGGCTTACGCAAGAACCCGCTTATTATCATTTTCCGGTTGCCCCTGATCTGTAACCCGTCGCGGCCAACATTGGCGGCGTGGGCTGTATGATGCGGACAACGACGCTAACTGCCACGTGGCAACCGCACTTTTTTCGAGACCCGACTCCATGACTAAAACCCTCATCATTGCCGAGAAGCCTTCCGTTGCGAATGACATCGCGAAGACGCTCGGTGGCTTCACCAAGCACGATGAGTATTTTGAATCCGATGAATACGTGTTGTCGTCCGCTGTCGGTCATTTGCTCGAAATCGCTGTCCCTGAAGAATTCGACATCAAGCGCGGCAAATGGAGCTTTGCCCATCTGCCGATGATCCCGCCCTACTTTGCGCTCAACCCGATTGCCAAGACCGAGGCGCGCCTGAAAGTGCTCAACCGGCTGATCAAGCGCAAGGACGTGACCGCGCTGATCAATGCCTGCGATGCCGGGCGCGAAGGTGAATTGATTTTTCGGCTGATTGCCCAGAACGCCAAGGCCAAGCAACCGATCAAGCGGCTCTGGCTGCAATCGATGACGCCCGGCGCGATCCGCGAAGCATTCACCAACCTGCGTGATGATGCCGAGATGCTGCCGCTGGCCGATGCCGCACGTTGCCGCAGTGAAGCCGACTGGCTGATCGGTATCAACGGCACTCGCGCGATGACGGCCTTCAACTCGAAGGAAGGCGGCTTCTACCTGACCACCGTCGGTCGGGTGCAGACCCCGACGCTGTCGATCGTCGTGCTGCGCGAAGAAAAGATCAAGAAGTTCGTCGCCCGTGATTTCTGGGAAGTGCGTGCCGATTTCGTCTGCGCTGCCGGCGTCTACGAAGGCCGCTGGCTCGATACCAAATTCAAGAAGGACGAGACCGATCCCGAAAAGCGCGCCGAGCGTCTGTGGAGCAAAGCCGCCGCCGAATCGATCGTCGCTGCGTGCCGCACCAAACAGGGCAATGTCACCGAAGAATCCAAACCGACCACCTCGATGGCTCCCGGCCTGTTCGACCTGACCAGCCTGCAGCGCGAAGCCAATGCGCGCTTCGGCTTCTCGGCCAAGAACACGCTCGGACTGGCGCAGGCACTGTACGAAAAGCACAAGGTGCTGACCTATCCGCGGACCGATTCGCGCCATCTGCCGGAAGACTACATCAGCACCGTCAAGGAAACGCTAGAAACCATTTCCGAGAACAATAACTACTACCAGTTTGCCGCGCAGATCCTCAACGGCAACTGGGTCAAGCCGAACAAGCGCATTTTTGATAACACCAAGATCAGCGATCACTTCGCAATCATCCCGACCACGCAGGCACCGAAAAATCTGTCCGAGCCGGAGCAAAAGCTCTATGACCTCGTCACGCGTCGTTTCCTCGCGATCTTTTTCCCGGCTGCCGAATTCCAGGTGACAACGCGCTTTACCGAAGTCTCCGGTCATCAGTTCAAGACCGAAGGCAAGGTCATGGTCAATCCCGGTTGGCTGGCCGTGTACGGCAAGGATGTGGTTGATCCGAAAGCCGCCGATGGCGACGGCACGCTGGTCGCCGTTGCCAAGGGCGAGAAAGTCCAGACCGATACGATCACCGCCAACGGACTCGTCACCAAGCCGCCGGCGCGCTACACCGAAGCCACGTTGCTGTCGGCGATGGAAGGTGCCGGCAAGCTGATCGATGATGAAGAATTACGCGACGCGATGGCGGGCAAGGGACTTGGCACGCCAGCGACCCGCGCGGCCACCATCGAAGGCTTGATCAACGAGCGCTACCTGATACGCGAAGGCCGGGAAATGATCCCGACGGCCAAGGCGTTCCAGCTGATGACGCTGTTGCGTGGCCTTGGCGTGAACGAGCTGACCGCACCGGAACTGACCGGCGAATGGGAATACAAGCTGTCGCAAATGGAGCGTGGCAAGATCAGCCGCGAGGAGTTCATGCGCGAGATCGCGCAAATGACCCAGATCATCGTCAAGCGCGCCAAGGAATACGACAACGTCACCATCCCCGGCGACTACACGACACTGAAAACCCCGTGTCCGAATTGCGGCAGCGTGGTCAAGGAAAATTACCGTCGCTTCGCCTGCACCAAGTGCGAATTCTCGATGAGCAAAACGCCGGGCAGCCGGCAGTTCGAGATTCCCGAAGTCGAGGAATTGCTGACCAACCGCACCATCGGACCGCTGCAGGGATTCCGCTCCAAGATGGGCCGGCCATTTGCCGCCATCCTGAAAATTTCACGCGACGAAGAGATCAAGAACTGCAAGCTTGAATTCGACTTCGGTCAAAACGACGAAGAGGGCGAAAACGGCGAAGGCGTCGATTTCACCGGCCAGACCGCGCTCGGGCCTTGCCCGAAATGCGCCAACGGCGTGTTCGAACTCGGCCTGGCCTATGTCTGCGAAAAGAGTGTGGCCAAACCGAAGGAATGTGATTTCCGCAGCGGCCGCATCATCTTGCAGCAAGAAATCCTGCCGGAGCAAATGGTCAAGTTGCTCAACGAAGGCAAGACCGACTTGCTGCCAGGTTTTGTCTCGCAACGCACGCGTCGACCGTTCAAGGCCTTCCTGGCCAAGGGCAAGGATGGCAAGGTCAGCTTTGAATTCGAAGAGCGCAAAGCCAAGGCACCCGCCAAAGGCAAGGCCGCTGCTGTCGAAGGTGAGGAAGGCGATGCGCCAGAGAGCACCAAAGTCGTGAAGTTGGCAGCCAAGCCGGCAGCCAAGAAAGCGGCACCGAAAAAAGCAGCCGTCAAGAAACCTGCAGTACGCAAGCCGGCGGCAAAAAAGGCCAGCGCTTGATCGCGAAGTGATGGTGTAGTGATTGTCAAATATCAGGAGGACGCGCTTGTTTTTCGGCGGACTCCTGTTGCCATGTTATCGTTTCGCTACGCTTACTTCCTGAAAGAAGAACGATGACCGATATCATTCAAAGCTCGCCTGAAAAAGACGATTGCAACTTCGCGATGCTGGCTCACCTGCTGGGAATTTTTACCGGCTTCATCGGTGCGCTACTGATCTGGCTGCTCAAGAAAGACAGCTCGGCTTACATCGCGCAGGAGTCAGCCGAAGCGCTCAACTTCCAGCTCACCGTGATGATCGGGTACGTGATCTGCGGGGTCCTGACACTGGTCCTGGTCGGCTTGCTGGCGTTTCCATTGCTCTATGTCGTCAACATCGTGTTCTGCATCCTCGGTGCCGTGGCGGCATCCAAGGGGTCCGGTTACCGGTATCCGTTTGTGCTGCGTTTGATCAAGTAAATATCACGCGGCTTTTCCATGCGTTACTTGTAGCGGCATCGCGCCGCTGGATACCGCATTGAGCACCACGATTTCAACTGCGGTGCCGTCCTTGAATCGAGTGGATCCTGTATCAATGATCTCAACTAACTGACTGTCATTAATGTCCCTGTCGGCCCTGCGCAGTAATGCATGGCGCGACACCACTATTGGACGTTGAAAACGAGCGCTGATCATGCAGAAATAGTAGCAGGGAGCAGCGCAGGACTTTTGATAAAAATGGAAGTGGCAAACAAATGCGCTACGTTGTGGATTATTCCGTATTCTGGCAGGATCTTCCTGGCTTGCGCCACTTGCCCCTTACCCAAGCCGGCAACTTCTCCAGATCATCGATATACGTAAACACCGCCGGTACCACCAGCAGGCTGAGCAAGGTCGAGGTAATCAGACCGCCGATGACTGCAATGGCCATCGGTGAACGGAAGCTAGGGTCGGCACCCCAGCCCAGCGCCAGCGGCATCATGCCGGCACCCATCGCAATCGTCGTCATGATGATGGGCCGGCTGCGTTTGTGGCAGGCATCGACCAGCGCATCGAATCGGTCCATGCCGGCCTGGCGCGCGAGGATCGCGTAGTCAACCAGCAGGATCGAATTTTTCGTGACAATCCCCATCAACATGATCAGGCCGATCATTGACGGCATCGACAGCGCGCGACCGGTGATCAGTAACGCTACGAACGCGCCACCGATCGACAGCGGCAGTGCCGCCAGAATCGTGACCGGCTGCATGAAATCCTTGAACAGCAACACCAGCACGCCATAAATGCACAGCACGCCAATGGCCATTGCCAGGCCAAAACTGGCGAACAGCGACTTCATTTCCTGCGCATCGCCGAGTTCGGCGATCGTCACCGAAGGCGGCAAGTTGCGCAGTGACGGCAAGGCCCGCGCCTCCTTGTTGACATCGCCCAGCGTGCGGCTGCCGAGTTCGATATTGAGCGTCACATTGCGGCTGCGATTGAGCCGGTCGATCTGCGCCGGACCGCTTTCCATGGTGATGCTGGCCACAGTGCCGATCATGACCGGACCGTTCTTGCCGGGCACGGTCAGGCGGGCGATCGCGCTGAGGTCGGCGCGCACTGCATCGGGTAGCTTGACCCGGATTGGCACCTGTCGCTCCGGCAAATTGAGCTTGGTCAGGTTGGTGTCGTAGTCGCCGGCCGTCGCCACACGCACCGTTTCACCGATGCTGGACGCGGTCACGCCGAGGTCGGCGGCGCGGTCAAAATCGGGCCGCACGATAATTTCCGGCCGCACCAGCGACGCACTCGAGTTGACGTTGCCAATCCCCTGCAACGTGCGCAGTTCTCGGATTACCTTCTGCGCCGATTCCGACAGCGTGACCGGATTTTCGCTCTGCAACACCAGCTGCATTTTGACGCCGCTGTCGGGCGGACCGACCGTGAAGCGCGCGCCCGGAATAACGGCCATGCGCTTGCGCAAGGCACCTTCAAGCTGGGCCATGCTTTCCTTGCGGTCAGTGCGATGCACGGTGGTCAGCGTCAGCACGGCGCGGCGTGCCTCGGCCGATGCGCCCGGCGCAAAGGCGTCACCGCTGGAGCCGCCACCGACCGAACTGAAGACGCCAGTGATGCCTTTGATTTCCATGGCCAGCATGCGGGCCTGCTCGGCGACGACGGCGGTTTCCCGCAAGGTGCTGCCGGGTGCCAGTTCGATATTGATCTGGGTCTGGCCCCGGTCGGCAGCAGGCACGAAACCGGTCGGTAGCAACGGTACCAGCGCAATCGAGGCGATGAAAAAAATGCCGGCACCGATGCCGGTCAGAATGCGATGCCGCAGGCACCACTTCATCATGGTCAGGTAACGGCGCATCACCCAGCCATCTTTTTGCTCGGTCTCGCTGGTGGGCTTCAGAATGTACGCCGCCATCATCGGCGTGAGCAGACGCGCGACCATCAGCGACGCGATGATGGCCAGCACGGCGGTCCAGCCAAACTGCTTGAAAAACAGTCCGGGTATGCCCGCCATGAAGGCTGTCGGAAGGAACACCGCCACCAGCGCAAAGGTGGTCGCGATGACGGCCATACCGATTTCATCAGCCGCTTCGAGGGCGGCCTGCATCGGCGTCTTGCCCATGCGCAGGTGGCGCGAGATGTTTTCGATTTCGACGATGGCGTCATCGACCAGTACGCCCACCACCAGCGCCAGTGCCAGCAAGGTCACGGTATTGAGCGTGTAGCCAAAATACTTCAGGCCGATGAAGGTCGGGATCACTGATAACGGCAACGCCGCCGCCGCCACCAGCGTGGCGCGCCAGTCGCGCAAGAACCACCACACCACCAGCACGGCCAGCAAGGCACCTTCGTAGAGCAGCTCCATCGAGCCATCGAAGTTTTCCTGTACCGGACGGGCGTTGTCGATGACCTGTTTCAGCAGGATGGTCGGATGGCTTGCTTGCAGTTCGGCGACGGCGGTGCGTGCATCGCGCGCAATGTCGAGTTCGCTGGCACCCTTGGTCCGGAAAATCTCGAAGCCGATCACGCGCTGACCATCCTGCGTTGCCAGCGAGCGCGGTTCGGCCACGGTATCGGTGACGGTGGCAACCTGGTCGAGCCGGATATGGCGGCCGTCGGCTAGCGGAATATCGAGCTGTGCCAGTTCGGCGGCACTTTGCACGGTCGCGATGGTGCGCACGGATTGCTCGGCACCGCTGACGTCACCGCGTCCGCCTGGTGCCTCCTGCTGCACCAGCCGCAAGCGGCGCGAGACTTCCAGCGCGGTCACTTTCAGTGCCGCCATGCGCGCCGCATCGAGTTCGATGTGCACTTCGCGGTTGACGCCCCCGACCCGCTTGACGGCACCAACGCCGCGGATACTGAGCAAGCGCTTCGTGACCGTATTGTCGACAAACCAGCTCAACTCCTGCTGGTCCAGCGACGAGTCAGGCGCGGCTGCGGCGACGAAGGTCAGGACCACCCGTCCGGCCGTCGACGTCTTGGTGACCGACGGATCGCGCAGTTCGCTGGGCAGGTCGGCACGCACGCGCGCAACCGCATCACGGACATCATTGACGGCTTCGGCCAGCGGCTTTTCAAGGACGAATTCCACCGTCACCGTGACCGCACCATCGAGCACCTTGGTGTAAATATTCTTGATGCCTTGCAGCGTCGCCACCGAATCCTCGATTTTGCGGGCGACTTCGGTTTCGAGCTGGGCCGGTGCAGCACCCGGCAGCGACGCGCTGACCGTCACGATGGGCAGTTCGATATCCGGGAAATCCTGTACCGCGCTGCCACGGAATGACAGCACGCCGGCCAGTGTCAGCAACACGAACAGCATGATGGCGGGGATCGGATTCTTGATCGAGAAAGCGGAAAAATTCACACGGTATCCTTGGTGACTAGCGAGTGGCGGGGACGGTGGCGCTGACCTGGCTGACCAGATCGCCGTCATTGAGGAAACCGGCACCGGTGACCACCAGCGCCATCTCCGGCGTGACGCCATCGAGCAATTCGATCCGTTCGGCCAGTCGTCGGCCGGGTGTCACTTTGAGCTGGCTGACATGCCGGTCGGCGTTGAGCCGGAACACGTAGCTGAAGCCATCGCGCACCACCACTGCCTGCTGCGGAACCGTCAGCGCGTTCGAGTTGCCGAGCGCAAAGTCCCCGCGGCCAAACATGCCGGCGCGCGCCGGTGCCGTCTTGCCGCTGGCCGGTTGCAGATCGACATACACCAGTGCGGTGCGGGTCTGCAGATCGACGGTGGGAGCGATCACGCGGACCTTGCCGGTCAGCGTGCTGCCATTGGCCGCGACCACGTTGACGGCCATGCCCGGCTGGATGCGGCCGAGTTCGGCCGAGATCACTTCGGCGCGCCATTCAAGCCGGCCCTGACGGATCATGCGGAACAACTCGGAGCCGGCCGGCACCACCGACCCGACGGTGGCGGCGCGGGCTGAAATGATGCCGCTATCCGGCGCAACCAGGCGGGTATGGCGCAGTCGCACTTGCTGGACGTCGAGCGTGGCGCGGGCCGCTGCCACGCGCGCTTTGGCGGTTTGCTCGGTGGTCAGATACTGGTTGATCTGTTGCGCACTGAGTGCGCCGGTATCTTGCAGCGTGCGGGCGCGGGCGGCATTGCCGCTGGCATCGGCCGCACTGGCTTCGGCCTCCATCAGGCTGGCGCGCGCCTGCGCCACATCGGCGGTCACTGACTCGTCGGAAAAGCGCGCCAGTAACTGCCCGGCTTTGACGGCGTCACCCACATTGACCTTCACCTCGGTCAGGCGCAACCCATTTGATTCACTGCCAATGATGGCTTCCTGCCAGGCCGCGATATTGCCGTTTGCCGACAGCCGCATCGGCAGACTGACGCGGGTGGCGTGGGCGGTGGTCACGCTCAGTGCCGGGCTGGGCGGCGTGATTTTCTTGTCGGCGGCGAGGGCACCGCTGGCGCACAACAGCGCCAACAAAAACAGGGGCAGGCGGATTGTCATGTCGGGTCTTTCGGTGTGTCTGTCGAGTCTGGGGTCACGGTGGTCGGATCGGGCGCGCGCCAGCCACCACCGGCGGCGCGATACAACGCGATCCAGGCGGTATTGCGTTGCTGTTGCAGCGTTACCTGGTTCAGTTCTGCTGCCAGGCGCAGACGGCGCGCATCTTCGAGTTCAACCAGGCTGGTCAGGCCGCTGCGGTAACGGCTCTCGGTGCCATCGAAGGACACGCGGTAACCGTCGACGGCGCGCTCGGCATCATCGTTGCGGCGCGCACTGCTGTCGAGGTTGACCAGCGCTTCCTCGACTTCGCGCACGGCCTGCCGGACGCGCGCCCGGTACAGCGCGACGGCTTCGTCGTAACTGGCGCGGGCGGCATCGATATTGGCCACCCGTGTGCCGGCATCGAACAGCGGCAGCGACAGCGCCAGCGGACCAATGGCCCAGGTCGGCGCATCGGTAGTCACGCCTGCTGCGCGAAATGCGCCCGCACCAACCGAGCCGCCCAGCGTCAGGCGCGGAAAGCGCTGCGCCTGCGCGGTTCCGACGGCGGCACTGGCGGCAGCGACTTCGCGCTCGGCAGTGAAGACATCAGGCCGCTGGCGCAGCGTTGCGGCTGGCAGGCTGGTCACCGCCACCGGCATGGTCAGGCTGGACGGCGCAGCCTGTCCCAGTTGCTGGCGCAAGTCAGGTTCGGCGATCGCCGTCAGCGCCACCAGCGTCTTGATGCCGATGTCGCACTGGGCCTGCTGTTGCGTGACACGCCCGCTGGCGTCAGCAGCGCTGGCACGGGCCAGTGCTGCGGTGGCCGGCGCGGTGAAACCGGCGTCGGCACTGAGCTGCGACAGCCGCGCGGTGTCGGCGCGCGAGGTGGCATCGGCGCGGGTAATGACCAGCAGTTGCTGGCAAGCGCGCAGCCCGAAATACTGGTTGGCGATATCGGCAGCGACCGAGACCCGCGCATCATGCCAGCCGGCTTGCGCGCCTTCCAGCCTGGCGCGGGCACTGTCTTGCGCAAAGCTGCGCGCACCGAAGAGATCAATTTCCCACGAGGCCTGCAGCGCGCCCTGTACCGTCGTGCTCAGCGGGATGCCGGGTTGCGCACTATTGCGGCTGCCGCTGGCGCTGGCGTTGAGTGC